>JAPLKA010000126.1 GCA_026388315.1 Pseudomonadota bacterium
GGTAACCGGTGTAAAACCCTTTCCGGGGTGGAGAAAGGTGCTTGCGGACTCAAAAATATGAAAATAGATTTTTGATGACATGGCCACCTCTTGTACAGTAGTTTTATGGCAAATTAAAATATTAAATTGTAACTATCAACTATATCAGAATTTTCCTTGTCCTTCATTACATAATGCACCACGAACCAATTGTATCAATCATAACAAACCATAACAAACCATTGACATATTCATTTGGTTTATATTATATATCAATGAAGGGCGGGAATAACTCAGCGGTAGAGTGCAACCTTGCCAAGGTTGAAGTCGCGGGTTCAAATCCCGTTTCCCGCTCCATTTTAAAAACAGTGAACAGTCGTTAATGAATAGTAGTTAGTAGAATGCTTAAAACTGTTCACTATTCACTGAAGTTAAATGGCGGCATAGCCAAGTGGTAAGGCAGCGGTCTGCAAAACCGCTATTCTCCGGTTCAAATCCGGATGCCGCCTCCAATAAATCCCCGCCCCCTTGTCATCGTCCCATTGGATTTTGAAACGCAATTATACTACATTAATATAAATTCAAACGTCACGAGGAATGAATGAACGAAGCACACATTAAGCAGATTTCCATTGAGCTGCACCTCACAATAAAACAGGTAAATGCAACGGCATTACTTCTGGAAGAAGGCGCAACAATTCCCTTTATTGCCCGTTACCGGAAGGAAGCTACCAACTCCCTGGACGAAGTGGCCATTGCTGCTATACGAGATCGTCTTGAACAGCTCGAGGAATTGAACAGCAGGAGAGATTCCATTTTACGTTCTCTTGAAGAAAGACAGCTTCTCACTGACGAGTTGAAAGACAAGCTTAATAAAGCGGAAACGATGGCCATATTGGAAGATCTTTATCTGCCTTTCCGGCCAAAGCGCAGGACAAGGGCCACCATTGCGAGAGAAAAAGGGCTTGAACCTTTAGCAGAGCGTCTTTTCGCACAGGATATTAAAGACCCTGTGAATAGCGACCCCTTTGAAGAAGCACGTGCTTTCATTAACGCTGAGAAAGAGGTCAATTCGGCCGAAGAAGCGCTTGCGGGAGCAAGGGATATCATAGCGGAGTGGATAAATGAGAATGCTGATGCCAGAGCTGCTATAAGAGCATTATTCATCCGGAAGGCCGGATTTAAAGCAAAGGCCATACCTGAAAAAATGGAGACCGGTATTAAATACAGAGATTATTATGATTGGGAAGAGCCTGTTAACGTCGCCCCCTCTCATCGGATTCTTGCCATGAGACGAGGAGAGAACGAAGGGATTCTGATGCTTCGTATTGTTTCACCCGATGAAGAAGCTATTGCGATCTTGAACAGATATTTCATCAAGGGTAACAATCCTGGTTCTGTGCAGGTGAAACAAGCCATGGAGGATGGTTATAAACGTCTCCTTGTTCCATCTATGGAGACGGAGATTCGGACACTAACAAAAACAAGGGCCGACGAAGAGGCGATCAATGTGTTTAAGGAAAATCTACGTCAACTCCTTCTCGCTGCCCCGCTGGGCCAGAAGAATATACTTGCAATTGATCCCGGATTCAGAACCGGCTGCAAAGTCGTTTGCCTTAGCCAACAGGGAAAACTTCTCCATAATGATACTATTTTCCTCCGTCAATCAGGGAAAGAGGCTGCCAAAGCAGCGGAAACGATGATTGAGCTTTGCGGCAGGTTTCAGATAGAGGCCATTGCAGTGGGAAATGGAACGGCAGGGAGAGAGACCGAGACCTTTGTAAAAGGAGTTGAACCGCTCAGGAGAATACCTGTAATTATTGTGAATGAGAGCGGGGCATCCGTTTATTCCGCTTCAGAGACGGCAAGGGAAGAATTCCCTGATTATGATGTGACGGTGAGGGGGGCGGTGTCTATCGGCAGACGCCTTATGGATCCACTTGCCGAACTGGTAAAAATTGATCCAAAATCGATCGGAGTCGGCCAATATCAACACGATGTTGACCAGAATGCGTTAAAAAGAAGCCTTGATGATGTAGTAGTGAGCTGTGTCAACGCTGTCGGTGTAGAGGTAAATACGGCAAGCAAGCAACTCCTCGCCTATATTTCAGGATTAGGGCCACAACTTGCCAAAGCCATCGTAGGGTACAGGGACGAACATGGCCCCTTTGGCTCAAGAAAGGAATTGAAAAAGGTTCCGAGATTGGGACCAAAGGCATTCGAGCAGTCGGCAGGGTTTCTCCGGATCATAGGCGCGGTAAACCCGCTCGATGGAAGCGCGGTTCATCCGGAAAGCTACCTAATCGTAGAAACAATGGCAAAAGACCTTGCGTGTTCAGTGAAAGATTTGATGAAGAGCGAAGAGCTTCGAAAAAGAATTGATGTAAAGCGCTATATAACCGATTCAGTAGGTCTGCCAACACTCAATGACATATTGAGTGAACTTGCCAAGCCGGGACGCGACCCGCGTGAACAATTCGAGCCCTTTTCCTTTGTGGAAGGGATCGAAAAGATAGAAGATGTAAAACCAGGCATGAAACTCCCGGGGATCATTACCAATGTTACCGCTTTTGGCGCTTTTGTGGATATTGGGGTTCACCAGGATGGCCTGGTACATATCAGTCATCTCTCAAACCGCTTCGTTAAGAATCCGAACGATGTAGTAAAGGTTCATCAGAAAGTGAAAGTCACCGTCCTTGATGTTGACGTCGGAAGGAAAAGGATTTCTCTTTCCATGAAGGATAGCGCTTTACCTGCACCCCATGTTCTGTCTTGACAAAAAGCACAGTTATTTTGGATGAAAAATGGATAAGAGGAAAATAGGGTATAACTAACATAACAAGAGAAAACAGAATTTGTTACGCATAGCAGGAAGGAAGCCGGTGCTCAACAGGTCAGCCTCGAACCGGTAAAAGCACTTGGGGCCAGGTCATGCAATCATACGTTTTCCTCTCCACACCTTATACTGTTCTGCTCACCCCTGCGAGGGGTGGGGGCGCCCACTATATGCACTATGATTTTTGTTTCAAAGCGGGTGTTTGTTATTCTATACTATGGCAATGAAAAACATTCTTGAGCATCTCGGAAACATGGGTCTTTATGACAGGTTTTTTGATTCCATCCTGGCCTTAGTCTTTTTTGTCCTTCTTCGTTGGGTATTGGTGAGAATTTTTCTCCGGTTTCCCCATGACAAACACAAAGAGTTTCTCTGGCGAAAAACAGCCACATACTGTTCTGCATTTGTTCTTATCCTTCTCCTTGCATTTGTCTGGCTTCGCGCTTTTAATTCCCTGAGCACTTACTTCGGTCTCTTGTCGGCAGGTCTGGCTGTTGCCCTGAAGGATCCTCTCACGAATATTGCCGGGTGGCTGTTTATTCTTGTCCGGAAACCTTTCGAAATAGGTGACAGGGTTCAGGTCGGGGACTATGCTGGAGATGTCGTCGATATCGATGTTTTCCAATTTACACTGATGGAATCGGGTACCTCCGGGGTTTCCAAAGACATGCGAACGGGACGGCTCGTAAAAATTTCGAATAGTGCGGTGTTTACGGAACCCCAGGTCAATTTCACCAAGGGGTGGTTTGAATATATCTGGAACACCATTGAGGTAAGTGTTACCTTCGAGAGCAACTGGAAAAAAGCCAGGACTATCCTTGAAGAGATCGTGACCGCTGAGAGCGAAGATACAGGCAGAAAAGCAAAGGAGACTATAGGTGAGGCATCGGAAAAGTATATGGTTCTTGATATGAGTCTGGAGCCCCGTGTACTTGCTGGAGTTGGTGAAAATGGCGTGGTGCTCACAGCCATCTATCTTTGCGATCCCCGTATCCGGAGAATGTCATCCAGTAAGGTCTGGGAGCAACTGCTGGAGAGGTTTTCGGGGGAAGACGACATAGCTTTTGCGTATCTTACCCAGAGGAGTTTCAGTAATATCACCGAGGGGAAGAAAGGAACCGGATTAGAAGGCAAGTCTCCCTGACCCTCCTTTTCATTTCATTTCTTGACAAAGATGACAGTTGTAATTAAGTTATGTAAGGTCGGTTTATTCTCATGGAAATTTTGAATGAAAGAGAAAAGGTGGTTCTTGATTTAATAGTAGAGAGTTACATCGCATCCGCTGAGCCGGTAGGTTCAGGAACCATATCCAGGACTCCGAAGAACAGGTGGAGCTCTGCAACAATACGAAATATCATGGTAGATCTTGAAGAACTGGGCTATCTCTATAAACCACATGCCGTTGCAGGCCGTATCCCGACGTCAAAAGCTTTCCGGTATTATGTGGACGGCCTTGATGTCCCTGTTCACCCTGGCAAGAAAACACTGCAAGCCCTCGATACCCTCCTGAGACCACGCTATTACTATATGGGGGAGATTATGGCCGATGCTTCAAGGATACTTGCTGCCATATCGAGGTATACAAGCATTGTAGTTGAACCAAGAATTAATACGATGCTTTTTAAGGAAGTGGAGTTTGTAAAGCTGTCAAAACATACTGTACTCATCGTTTTTGTTACCTCCTCCGGCATGGTCCACACAAGGCTTGTTGAAACGGAAGAAAATCTTGAAGGCGATACCCTGAAAAGCATGAAGAGGTATATGAACGAGAAGTTTGAAGGCACCCCATTTTATGTGCTGAAAGAGAATATCATGGAGGACTTGGAGCGGGACAAAACAACATTCCATCAGCTTCTTACGAAGATCAGCGAAACCCTTGAAACCATTATCGAAGGGGAAGACAAAAGGGATGTCTATATTGACGGGACTTCAAAAATGATAGGATCCCCCGAGTTTTCCGATGTGGAAAGGCTAAGGGATCTCTTCCAGGCGCTTGAAAGGAAGGAAAAACTTTTGAGGTTACTGGATAAATGTCTTAAAGAAGAAGGCATACATATAATCCTGGGTACCGAGAGCGATATCAAAGAAATGAGAGATATGAGCATTATCACTTCAACATACAGGATCAGCGATAAAAGCTTTGGTGTTCTCGGGGTAATGGGGCCGATAAGAATGAATTACTCGCGTATTATACCGATAGTGGAATATACAGCGAAAACTGTTACCGATATTCTAAGAATTATGTAAGAGGGATACGATGGAAGAAAAAGAAGAAAAAAAGACAGACTACACCGGAAAGGATGAAGGTACTGTCAGCGAAGAGCATAAAAAGAAAAAGAAAAAAGACGAAGTAAAAAAAGATGGAGCAATAGAAGAGCTTAACAAATCGCTCCAGGAGAAGGAAGAGACAATAAAAACACTTCAGGAGAGGTTGCTCTATTTTCAAGCTGAATTTGAAAACTTCAAAAAACTGAAAAATAAAGAGAAACAGGATACCTTGAAATTCGGCAACGAAATGCTTATCAAGGATTTGCTTCCTGTTATTGACAACCTGGAGAGGGCATTGGAACATGCCTCAAAAACAGAGGATTTTAAAAGCATCCATGAAGGCATCAAGATTGTCCTTAATGAGTTTCTGAAAGTGCTTGAGAGGGCTGGTGTAGAGCCTGTCGAAGCATTGGGGAAGAAATTTGACCCCAATTTTCATGAAGCATTTCTTCAAGAAGAAAGAGATGACATAAAACCCGAAACCGTTATCAGCGAACATCAAAAAGGCTATGTATTGAACGGAAGACTCATAAGACCCTCCATGGTTTCCATTTCTACAAACCCTGAAAAACATTAGCCAAAGGTACTTAAATGAGAAGAGATTACTATGAAACGCTTAATGTTTCTAAAAATGCCACAGAAGAAGAGCTGAAGAAGGCCTACCGGAAACTTGCACTGAACTATCATCCCGATAGAAACCCGGGTAACAAACAAGCAGAGGAAAAGTTTAAAGAGATTAACGAGGCCTATGAGGTACTGAGCAACTCTGATAAAAGGTTGCGATATGACAGGTTCGGAACCGCAGATGATGCGGGAACCTTTTTTGATTTTGGATTTAGCGGTAATTTTGACAATGTTTTCAATGACATCTTCAGCGATTTTTTTGGCGGGCAAAGCCAGAGGCAAAGGGCAAGGAAAGGTGAAGACCTGCGGTACAATTTTGAAATAGAGTTTGAAGAGGCTGTCTTCGGTGTTGAAAAGGAAATTGAAATCCCCAGGGAAGAGAGATGTCCCACGTGTAAGGGGTCGAGAATAGAACCCGGTTGCCAGCCTGTCGTATGCAAGTATTGTGGCGGGAGGGGGCAGGTCAAACAGAGCCACGGTTTTTTCACGATAAATCGTACCTGTGAATATTGTGGTGGTGATGGATATATTATAAAAAACCCCTGTAAAGCCTGTAAAGGGAAGGGACAGGTTAAGACAAAAAAGAAGATAAAGCTGAAAATTCCTCCCGGAGTGGATACCGGAGCAAGGTTGAAGTTGCGTGGCGAAGGAATGCAGGGATATGCGGATACCCATGCAGGAGACCTTTATGTTGTCCTGCATGTAAAGGAGCATCCGATATTCGAAAGAGAAGGCGATGACATTCTTGTTCAGATCGATGTTACCTTTCCACTTCTCTGCATCGGCGGCGAAATAACGATTCCTACCATCAAAGGCAATACAAAGATAACCATTCCACCCGGTACACAACCGGAGAAGGTCTTCAGAATGAAAGGTCTTGGTGTTACGAAGTCGGATGGATACGGTAAGGGCGATGAAGTTATCCATCTTAATATCGTAATCCCTGATAGCCTTACAGAAAGGCAGAGAACGTTAATCGAGGAGCTTGCAGGGGAATTCAGCCAGGATGTAGGAGTGACAGAAAGGGGTTTTAAGGAAAAATTCAAACAATTTTTTGAGTGGAAGGAATAACAGGTTTTATTTTGCTTCGATAAATACTGAAAAGGGCGACCAGCACGGTCGCCCTTTTATCTTATATTTCTTTTCGTTATGATTTTTTTGGTGGTTTGAGAAGGATAACGGCGATGATAATGCCGAGAATGGCCATTCCTGCTGTAGGGTAGAAAGCCGTGGTGTAGCTGCCAAAGGCGTCTTTTGCCTTCCCGGAAATAATGCCGCCTATGATCGCGCCTAAACCGTATGCACTAAAAACAACACCATACTTCTGCGCGTATCCTTCAAGGCCAAAGAAGGTTGCCGTGGCCGCAGGTCCTATGGCGAGCCAGCCACCAAGGCAAAGCCAGAAACCACAGAAAGCAACGGCATAAAGCCCCTTAGAACCCGGTCCGGCAGCGAGCATCATGAAAGAGCAAACAGCGATGATGACAAAAGATAGTATAGCAGCTCCCCTTGGAGTAATCTTGTCGGCAAGTGCGCCGAAAATAGGACGACCAATGCCGTTAAAAATGGCAAATACCGATACAAGCAATGTAGCAGTTCCAACATCAAGCCCTATTACTTCCCTTCCGACAGTCGCAGAAATACCGATTGCCATGAGGCCTGCTGTTGCACCTAAAATGTAGCAGAGCCAGAGGCCGTAAAAGCTTGATGTTCCAATCATTTGCCCGGCGGTAAATGTTCGTGCTGCTGTCCCGCCTGCTGCCTGAGGAGGATTCCACCCTGCAGGTTTCCAGCCAGCTTCGGGAAATTTCATAAACATGGAAAGGATCACAGTGATAATGAGAAACCCGATTCCCATAATACCGAAGGCAGGAAGTGGATTATTTGAATAAGCTGCAATAAGGTTCTTCGCCAAAGGAGCTGTTACGAAGGCTGAAGCGCCGAACCCGAGGAGTGAAAGGCCAACGGCCAAACCTTTTTTATCGGGGAACCATTTGGTGGCAACCGAAACTGGTCCACCGTAGACAATACCGACGCCGGCGCCGCCGATGATTCCGTAGGTGATGATAACCATGGTCATACTGGAGGCGAAATAGGTAAGTATCCATCCGACACCGACAACTATTCCGCCGAACATCATGACTATACGGGGCCCCATTTTATCAATGAAACGCCCTGAAAAGAATGTGAACAGGGCAAACATGGCGAGAAAAACCATAAAGGGCAAATTACCCTCTGTAGCAGTTGACTTGAACATTATTTCCAAGGGCTTTTTAAAGACGCTGTATGCGTAGACAGCTCCCAGGCACATGTTTACAACTATACCAAGCACTACAAATAACCACCTTCCTGTGTTTGCAGACATCCCAAAGACTTTTGCATCTTGAGTCATAAAGTATACCTCCTGATTAATTGAACTTACTACTTACTATTGCTTAAGTTTTTCCCGGAAACAATGAGTTTGACTGAAAATTATTATACTCTGTCCAGTATTGTCAAGTCTTTTCTGTAATGTATTTCACAAGGTCATTGTGTTGGGAGCATATATGACTGAAATATTTTAAAACAGGAAAAATCTCTTGACATAAACCGGTGAAATCGTTTAATATACCTAAGTTTTTTTGCTTGTATCAGCCATCCCTTTAAAAATACAGGGGATTACTTTTTTTTTGGAGGAAGGAATGCCTACTATCAACCAATTAGTAAGGCTTGGAAGGGAAGTTGTCAAAAAGAAGAGCTCATCACCTGCTCTGACAAATTGCCCCCAGAAGAGGGGAGTTTGCGTGAGGGTTTATACGACAACACCTAAAAAACCGAACTCAGCGTTAAGAAAGGTTGCCCGTGTCAGGTTGACGAATGGTATAGAGGTCACAACATATATACCCGGCATAGGGCATAATTTGCAGGAACACTCTGTTGTCTTGATAAGAGGCGGAAGGGTAAAAGATTTACCAGGCGTCAGGTATCATATAATAAGAGGATCACTTGATGCGAGCGGCGTGGCGAATCGAAAGAAGAGCAGGTCCAAGTATGGAGCCAAAAGACCTAAACAATAATTGAGGAGTTAAGTAATGCCAAGGAAAGGACATGTTTCTAAAAGGGAAAAACTACCTGACCCCAAATATAATGATTTGGTTGTTCAGAGATTGATCAACTGTATCATGTTGGATGGCAAGAAAAGTACTGCAACAAGAATAGTATACGGTGCTTTTGACCTTATAGAAACTAAAATAAAAGAAGACCCCTTGAAGGTTTTTCACAAGGCAATGGACAACATCAAACCGGAAATAGAAGTAAAGGCAAGGCGTGTAGGAGGGGCTACTTATCAGGTCCCCGTTGAAGTAAGGGCAAACAGGAAGCTCTCCCTGGGCATTAGATGGTTAATTAAATATTCAAGGGGCAGATCAGAAAGAACTATGCTTGACAAGCTTGCAGGCGAAATTGCCGATGCTTACAACAACAAAGGTGGTTCAGTTAAGAAAAGAGAGGATACCCACAAGATGGCTGAAGCCAACAAGGCTTTTGCCCATTACAGATGGTAAATCAGGATTTATAAATAATGAACAGTTTATTAAGAAATGTTGGAATTATGGCGCATATTGATGCGGGCAAAACTACAGCAACCGAGAGAATCCTTTTTTATACAGGGGTTAACAACAGGATTGGAGAGGTTGACGATGGCGCTGCTACTATGGATTGGATGGAGGAGGAAAAGGAAAGAGGTATTACCATCACGGCGGCATCAACAACGTGTTCATGGAAAGGCCATAGAATAAATATTATCGATACGCCGGGACATATCGATTTCACCATAGAAGTCGGAAGGTCTCTCAGGGTTTTGGATGGCGCCATAGCACTCTTTTCGGGTGTAGAAGGTGTTGAACCCCAGTCCGAGACTGTCTGGAGACAAGCTGACAGATATGGGGTCCCCAGAATTGCCTTTGTTAATAAAATGGACAGACCTGGCGCTGATTTCTCTCATTGTGTCAATATGATACGCGATATGTTGAAAGCCAACCCGGTAGCGCTCCATATTCCTGTTTTCAGCGATGATGAATTTGCAGGTGTGGTAGATGTCCTGAAAGGGAAGGCATTGTTCTTCAATAACGACAAATTTGGCCTGGAGTATTCTGTTACAGAAATACCTGAAGGGCTTCAGGAAGAAACGCGCCTCGCAAAGATCAGAATAATGGAGTCACTTGCTGAAGTAGATGATGGCTTTATGGAGTCTTATTTAGAAGGTATTAATATTGAAGAAAGCGAAATCAAAAGAGTGATAAGAAAAGGGACACTGGATGGAAACATTTTACCTGTATTATGCGGGAGTGCTTTTAAAAATAAATGTATCCAGCCGCTCCTTGATGCAATAGTTGATTATCTTCCATCACCAATAGATGTATCTCCTTATAAGTACTGGACCGAAGAAGGGGAAGAAAGATTTTTTCAGGGCAACAGAGAAGAGCCTTTCAGCGGACTTGTTTTTAAAATTATGAATGATCCCTATGTGGGGCATCTCTGCTATATCCGTGTATACTCAGGTGAATTGAAAACAGGTGATACTGTTTTAAATTGTTCAAAATCAAAAACCGAAAGAATAGGCAGAATACTGATACTCCATGCCAACAAAAGAGAAGAAGTAAAAAAGGTCGAGGCAGGAGATATCTGCGCTATTGTTGGTCTGAAGGGTGTATCTACCGGGGATACGTTATGTAATCCTGACATGTATACAGCTTTCGAAGCCATAGAAATCCCGTCTCCCGTTGTCTCATGTGCCATTGCACCAAGAAAGAAAGACGACCTTAAAAAGGTGTGGCTCGTTTTTAACAAATATACCGTCGAAGACCCGTCCTTAAATGTAAAGCTGGATAATGAAACAGGGGAAGTAATTTTATCGGGGATGGGCGAACTCCATTTAGAAATAATTATGAACAGGGCGAAGAGGGAACACAACCTCGACATGATATCTTCTCCACCTCAGGTGGCTTACAGAGAGACAATTACAAAAACTGTGACAAGTGTTGGAAAATACATTAAGCAATCAGGCGGACACGGCCAATATGGCCACGTGGTGCTTCAGGTTTCCCCCGTGGAGGGCGCCGAATATGTTTTTGAGAATAAGATTATAGGCGGTGCAATTCCAAGGGAGTATATCTCCAGTGTAGAAACCGGTATAAAGGAAACGCTGGAAAAGGGTGTTATACTCGGTTACCCGCTTGTTAATATTAAAATTGAACTTTTAGACGGTTCTTATCATGAAGTCGATTCATCGGAGCTGGCCTTTAAACTTGCCGCCTCAATGGGTTTGAAAGATGCTGTAAAAAAGGCAAATCCAGTCATTCTTGAGCCAATCATGAAAGTTGATATTAATGTGCCAAATGACTGTCTGGGCCCTGTGATCGGCGATGTATCGTCGAGAAGAGGCAGAATTGCTGAACTGGGCGAGAGGAATGGATTTAAAAGTATCGCGTCTTATATCCCGTTGGAGGAGATGTTCGGTTATACGACCCATTTGCGCTCGGCAACACAGGGAAGGGGTTACTTTAATATGGAGTTTTTCCATTATGCCCCGGTACCACGGTATATCTATGAAAACTTAATGAAAAATAGAGAAAAAACAGTAACGGAGGTCCTCTATGGCTAAGAAAAAGTTTGTAAGAAACAAACCCCACGTGAATATTGGAACTATTGGACACATAGACCACGGCAAGACCACCCTCACCTCTGCCATTACCAGGTGTCTGGCCAATAAAGGGTTTGCCA
>JAPLKA010000127.1 GCA_026388315.1 Pseudomonadota bacterium
CTGCCGGTACAGCCGTTCCGTTCATTATCTGCCGGCTCTCTTTACCGATAAGTCTTGCTATAATTTCAATCTTTTTGAGCAATTCCTGCCCGCCTTTAACGTTTCCTCTTGCATCAAGTAGAGGTGAACCCACTGCGTCGAGGGTTCAAGGGGCTGAGAGCAGAGAGCAAAGGGCTGAGAGCAAAGGATTTTTTTAAAAGTTTTAACTCTACGCTCCTTTATCCTTCAGCCTTCCTTGCCTTCAGCCTGCCTCTTTTTCTTTCACGCTTCACTGTCTTTAAGGTTCCCCTATCATATCTCTCACGGCGTTATTCAGGCTTTTATCCTGAAAGCTGCTCTTCGTCAGATAATAATTGGCGCCCGCCTCAAGACCCCTTATTCTGTCTTCTTCTCTGTCCTTGTAAGAAACAATGATTACGGGCAGATCTTTAAGATTGGGATCACCCTTTATCTTTTTTATGAGCTCTATACCATTCATTCGCGGCATATCAACATCGGAGATAACAAGATCGAATTTTTTAAGCTGGAGAGTATTCCAGCCATCCATTCCATCTACAGCTACAGTAACCTCATAGCCACTGTTTTCCAGAAGCCTGCGCTCTACTTCACGCACCGTTAATGAATCATCAACAATAAGAATACGCCTTCTGGAAGTCTCCGCAATTTCTTTTCTGTCGCCAACCTTGTGAAGTCTGCCGTATGAAAGAAGATTATCGATGGAACGGACAAGATCATCAACATCCAGAATGAGAACAGGGGAACCATCCTCCAGAATTGCCCCTGCGCTGACATTGGGTATTCTCCCGAGACGTGCATCAAGGGGTACAACTACCAGTTCACGCTCGCCTACAAAATTGTCCACGACAAGTCCGTAACGGTTCAAACGGTCGCTGATAACCACAATATATAATCCTGAACCCTTATCATCAGAAACAGGAATTTGAAGCACCTGGTGCGCATCAACGATACCGATATGCTCATTTTCGAATGTGTAAAATTGTTTGTCTTCCAATATCTTTAACCTGTCAGGACTCGGCTCCAGGATATGATCAATACGGCTTAGAGGTATTGCATACGGCTCTCCGCCAATATCTACAAGAAGGGTTCTGAGAACAGACAAGGTCAGCGGAAGTTGTAAATAGAAAGACGTGCCCTTCCCCAGTGTTGTATCTACCCGAACAGAACCGCCTACCTCCTGAACCATAGACATAACCACATCAAGGCCTACTCCGCGGCCGGATACCTCTGTAACCTTTGCGGCCGTGGAAAAGCCCGGCAGAAAAAGAAAATCCAAAAGCTCTGCCTCAGCAAGATTAGCTGCCATTTCTTTCGATATATGACCTCTCTCTACGATCTTCTGCCGGAGTTTTTCTATGTCTATTCCATTTCCGTCATCTGTAATTCTGACATGTAACATCCCGGAGCTGTGCCGTGCTTCAAGAATGAGAGTGCCTTCGGCAGGTTTTTGTGCAACAAGCCGCTCTTCAGGTGTCTCCAACCCGTGGTCTATGGCATTACGCAAAAGATGGGTCAGCGGCGATTCGAGTTTTTCAAGTATGTCCCTGTCTATCTTGGTTGTTTCTCCAAAAATCCTGAAATTGACCTTTTTGCCCATATTTTTTGCAAGGTCGCGCACCATACGGGGAAATCCGGGTAAACCATCAGAAAAAGGCCTCATCCTGATCGCCACAACCTCACCGTATAGCTGGTCGGCAAGGCGCTCAAGATTGCGCGAAAAAACCTCAAAATCTACTATTTGTGTAATAAGGAGATCACGAATTTGGTCCAGTTGATTCAGTGATTCACCGAATTTTTCTCTGACTTCCTTGGGGATAGATGTGTTTTTCGTAAACTGAAATATGTTTTCCAGGGCACTGCCCAGTTCCAGGTGCCAGTCTTTCATTTTTAGCAGGGAAGTTGAAAACGGTTTTGCCGATCTTGCCTGCACAAGACATTCACCGGCAAACCCCATGAGGCGGTTCAAACTTTCCGAAACAACACGGACGAAGCTGTCTTCATCTTTCTCCAAAGGTTTAGTCTTCAGCGCCTCATCCTTCTTATCCGGCGTTTTAGGAGTCTGAGGAGAAATTTGTGGTGGTGTCATATCCTGTTTGACAGGAGCTTGTGGAGATATTTTTTTGTCAATCGGTTCAGGACCTTCCCCGGTGAGGATTCCTCTGATACTCCGGCTTAATGAATTGATTGCTTCAGACTCTTTTTTCAGCCAGTCAGGGATTTCGGGAATGTCAACTTTGGTGATTTGCTGAAAAATATCGTTGCCCTGTAAAAGCATATCAATATGATCGGATGTGAGATTCATTTTACCGTGCTGGGCTGCAGATAGAATATCCTCCATGGCATGGGCAAGGGTGACAACAAGGTCTAACTCTACAATGCGGGCCGCACCTTTAATCGAATGAGCAGCACGCATTAGCGGTTCAACTTTTTCAGGGGTCTGGTTCTGCTCAATCTCCACAAGGCCTGTTTCCAGAAGTTTTGTATAGTTTTCCACTTCTATGCGAAAAAGGTCGAGCATGGAAAGGTCGGCAATATCGGTCTTGCCCTGGTCTTTCAACTTCCGAGACTCCTTTTTAAAGAATGTATAAGCTTATCTTCGCTTAGTAAGCCTACCTTCTTTTCGTTAAGATTAAAAACACCTTCGATAAGGGTTGACGGAGATCTGGATAATGTTGCCGGGGGTTCTTTTAAATCGCATAACGATATGCGGTAAATGCCGAGGATTTCGTCCACCGGAAAGACATACCGTTCGCTGTTTTTATTAATTACCACCATACGCTTATAAACCATCATATCGGTTTTTTCCTTGTCTTCTTCCGGGGCAAATTCGAGGATATCCGCCATTGAAACACAGAGAAGCAGTTCTCCGTTTATATTTACAACCCCCCTGAAGGCATTGTTTGTTCGTAAGGGTACGCGGTGAACAGGGCGTATATTTGTAGTTTCCTGCAAATACAATGCCTTATAGGCTAACCATTCATTCTTTACCCTGAATACAATCACTGATATAGAATCCAGCGCCTCGCTCTCTTTAATACCGGTGAGATTTTCTGTCCATTCCTTCAGAAATTCATCGGAAATCTCCCGGTCAAAAAGACTTCTGCCCGCTCTATTATATTCATTACAATTTCGGCAATGAACTATCTCCGCAAGCTTCGGGCAGGAAAAATCCCCGAAAATCCCGATCTGTTTCCAGCAACGAAATAGTTCAACATTGCTTCCCTGATTCATATCAATCCTTTTCCTGAAACCTTTTTATCCGTTCTCTGATGATCGAAGCCCTTGCCTGATCATCTCTCTTTTCATATAAAAGGCTCATATGCAATAACGCCTCGTAATAACAGGGGTCTAAGTACAGGGCTTTCTGGAAAAAATCTTCAGCCCTGACAAAGGAGTCTAATGCCAGATTAATAAGACCCATCAGATAATACGCCTCCTTATTATCGCTGTGCTCTTTCAGGAACTGTTCGCACAACTTTAAGGCTTCCTTGAGTTTACCTCTGTCTGCAAGGGTACGCACCCGGGTCAGAACAGCATCAGGGGCAGTCTCCTCGCGATGACGGTGAGTGGGGCTGCCATGTCCCATTTTAGCAGGGCTCGCAGTGACAGTAGATGCAGTGACAGTAGGTAAAGCCGGGATAGACGTGCCGGATTCGGTTTTCTCAGTATTGTCAGCTTTCCTGCATGCAAATGACCTTGAATGTTTAACCGGGTTGTATCCGTACTGTAAAAAAGACATCATTTCAGAATGTCCGGTAAAAACAACACCTTCCGGAACGAGTAGACGGTCAAGGTTGGCAAATACCTTCTTTCTTGCATCGTCGGTAAGGTATATAAGGAGATTCTTGCAAAAAACACCCTGATACGATTCATGGTTCCGGAGGGCATAAGGTTGTACGAAATTATCCCGGTAAAAATGTACCAATCCTGCTACAGCCCGGTCCAGCTTAAACCCTTCTTCCACAGGTGTAAAATAACGGTACTGATAGTCCCTGTTTTCCCCCCGGAAAGATCCTTTTCCGTAAACGGCCCGCTTAGCAATCCCGATTGCCTTATGACTGATATCTACCGCATCGATGTGAAAACGTTCCGGTGATAATCCGGCTTCCAGCAAAGCCATTGCTATCGAATAAGGCTCTTCTCCTGTAGAACATGGCACAGAAAGAATCCTGAGCGTTTTTACCGGATATGAAGAGTGTCCTGTTTTTTCTATATGCTTCTTT
This sequence comes from Pseudomonadota bacterium, assembly GCA_026388315.1. Classification (NCBI taxonomy): domain Bacteria; kingdom Pseudomonadati; phylum Pseudomonadota; species Pseudomonadota bacterium. The sequence continues at coordinate 4,242 of JAPLKA010000127.1, forward strand.
AAGAAGTTGAAGGATTCCCTGTCGCGAAAAAACCACGTCTCAGGAACAACTACCTGCTCAACCAGTTTTTCGAGCTCTTCAGGGTGAGATTTAAGCATCTCCAGATAATGATTCATATCATGCACCACGGATGTGCGCATTCGCGAATTTACTGCATCTGCAATATTCTTCCTTCCTATGGATTCAGGGTCAAACCCGAATGTTTCCGACAGGAATTTTTCAATGTCACGGTAAAAAGTCATTGTTTTCCTTAAGTGCAACGAATTCATATCCCTGTTGATAATCCCGTATGTTTTCCGGAGGCAGCTTTTCTATCCTTACCCTCTGAATCATACCCATCTCATCGAAGATGACGTCACCAAGGTATTGAGCCTCATCAACCTCTATCCCGGAAGGCTGAAAGTCCTCCTCCCTGCATGAAATTGTCTCTGTAGCCCTCTCGGCTAAAAGACCGAGGATATGGTGGGTTTTGTCCTCACTCACATAGTCAACCAATATAATACGAGTGCTGAAAAGAGGCCTGGAAGGCTTCCCGGCAATCAGGATTGAGAGGTCAATAACAGGTACTATAGTTCCCCTGTAATTGAATAGTCCCGAGACATATGCGGGGGCATGGGGGATTTTTTTGAAAATAACCATGGGTGTAATTTCGATAATACGGGAGACTTCCAAACAATACCGTTCATCTCCTATCTCAAAAACAAGAAAAAGCATATATACCTACGAACTTATAGAGAAACGTGCTACTTCATTCTGCAAATCTCTTACTGCCTCGTTGAGCTGCTCCGTAACCCCTTTAAATTCAACTAAGGAATCTCTGGTCTGTTTGGCAGATTCACTGAGTTGCTCCATGGCTTCGCTGATCTGAGAAGCACTTTGGGATTGTACCTGCATCCCCTGATTTGCAGACTCAAATTGCGGCGCCAACTCCTGGGTATGTTCAATGGCCATCAATAAATCCACACTGATTTCTGCAATCTTTTCCGTACTTGTCATTGTCTGGTCTGTGTATGTCTCAACAGCCGACATGCCTTCTTTCATTGCCCCCTGCGTTTCGATGATCAAAACCTCTATATCTATGGCAGCCACAGCAGTCTGGTCTGCAAGGCGGCGGATTTCCCGGGCAACCACCGAAAAACCGGTGCCGTATTCACCGGCCTTCTCTGCTTCAATTGCAGCATTAAGAGATAGGAGATTAATCTGATTTGCCACCTTTGTAATGGTTGTAATGACCTGGGTAATGTTATCCATCTTTTCATCAACTGTTCTTAGCTTTCCGAAGCTTTCCGTTGTATTTTCCAGCAATACCTTCATAGTAGCATTAATATCGGAAAGGCTGGTCATACTGGCACTTGCCAGATCAGCGGCCCTGGAAGACATTTCTGCCACCCTGTTCATGGTTTTCGCAAACTCCTGTGCAGTAGCAGAAATCTCTTTACTTGTTGCACTCACTTCATTGATAGCCGATGCCTGCTCAGCCACTGTTGCCTCAAGCTGTCGCGCTGCCGCTGCAATCTGGGTTGAAGAGGAAGTAACCTGAATGCCTGATTTGCGCACCTGAGTAAGCAATGCATCAAGACTCGACGTCATGGTTGATATTGCCTGAAAAAGCTGAACAATTTCGTTTTTATTCTGCCCTGTATGGTGTTCCGCTTCATTGCTCAGGTTAAGCTCACTTTTGCCCATTGTTTCCAAGTTTTCTACGGCTTGCTGGAGATTACCTGCGGCAATCTCTCCGGCAATATCAATCACCTTTCCAAGAGAACGGGTTATCCCGCGGGAAATGATAAGAATTATTATTGCTGCCAAAATTAATGCGATTAAGCTTAGAGAAAGTGCAATGAGCTTCTTATTCGAAAAATCATCAATCCTCTTGCTCAAAAGGATTTGCAGTTCCTGCAAAGATACTTCCCGTAATTGCGTACCAGCTTCAAGGAGTGTTCTTGCAGGCTCCAGAAACTCTGCAACAGAAATTTTGGAGTCAGGGTCGTTGGCAAACCTCTTTAATACAACAAGAAAAGGGATAACGGACGATTCATACTGACTCAAAGAGGGTGGCATATTAGCCTGGAGAGAATTGCTGGTACCGTAATAATTTTTATCTTCCCGCAATGCAGTAGCAATGTTCTGGCGTACACGCTCCAGATCCTCCTCCATCATCGCAGCAAAGACTGAAAATTTGACTATATCTTCACGGGAACGAAACCCTTTGAAAATGACAGACTCTCCAAAAAGCAGAAATTCTGACAGCTTCCCCAGGGTTTTTGGCATTGTGGCAATAGCAACATCCATCACATAATACGAATCAAGGTCAGGGTCGAGAACCATATTAGATGTATCCCCTACCCTTTTAATCAATGCCTGTATTGGCTGAAGGACCATTTCATGCTCTATGTCGTTCTGGACAGTAGAGTTGTTTTTATAGTTTTTACTTAACTCCTGCCAATTTTTAAACACCTTCGAATAATGGATTTTTTCCATTCCTATCGCTTTCAGGCTCTTTTCATCAATTCTGAGGACTTTCTCATGTCTTTTCCCTTCTGCAATCAAAATGGCAAATGATTCATCAATTCTTTTTGCTGAAACGTCAATCTTATCCTGAACAGAAGTATCGCCCTGGAGATAAAACCTTACGAGCAATTGATGTTCAGGAATCAATTCCGCAAGCCTCGTCAACGGGGTTAGAAGCCTGCTTCCCCAGATCTCCATATGGGCAAAATCAATGTTATTATTAAAACCTGCGATCATATAATAGAGGAGGATGCAAATCGGCAAGGTAAAAACAAGACCGCTGATTATTATTTTATGTAATATTTTAAGTCTGTTAAAATATTTTTTCATAATTACCCACGATTTAATTTAAAGCGGGAAACTTCATTCTGTAAGACCTGAACTGCTGTATTAAGCTGTTCCGTTACCCGTTTATACTCTGATAAGGAATCTTTTGTCTGGTCAGCCGCGGTCAATAACTGGCTCATAGCTTCGCTGATCTGCTGGGCGCCTTCCACCTGCATGTGCATCCCTTTATTCACAACCTCAAACCGGGGACTCAGGGTTTTTACCTGGTCAATAATCTGACCGAGTTGATCACCGATTGTTTCTATAGAAACGACCCCGCGCCTTACCCCCTCGGCAAATTTATCCATCTCCATCACCCCTGAGGATACAGAAGACTGCATTTCCTTGACCATATACTCTATGTCCTTTGTGGCTATTGCTGTTTGATCGGAAAGACGGGTAATCTCCCTGGCAACCACCGAAAACCCTTTCCCGTATTCCCCTGCCTTTTCTGCTTCAATAGCGGCATTCAGGGATAAAAGATTTGTCTGATCCGAAATCTTATTAATAGTCGTGACAATACCTGAAATCTTGTTTGCCTTTTCATTAATAACACCCAGTTTTGATGAAATGTAACTGGTAGCTTCAATGAATTCACGCATTGATGACTGCATGCGGCTCAGCTTGTCACGTCCGGTCTCAGCCATGGAAGCGGTATCTGAGACTGTTTCACTCACTCCTCCCATAGTCCGCATAAGGTCTTCGGACGTGGCTGTAATCTCTTTGTTTGTTGCAGTAACCTCCCGGATTGATGCCGCCTGTTCGGCAACCGTTGCCTCAAGCTGCCTCGCCGATGCTGCTATCTCCGTAGTGGATGAGGTAACCTGGATCCCGGAAAGCTGAACCTGACCGATAAGGGAATGGAGGCTTTCCCTCATGTTATGAAGGGCATTCAGCAGTTGGCCGGTTTCATTCGTGCTCTGCGACAAATCTACCATGTCCGCCTCTTCGTCTTTTACCCGGAGGTCACCCTTGGCCATATTCTGAAGCCTCTCTTTTACTACTGACAGGGGTTGCGTAATGCTCCTGGCAAAAATCCATGAGATTAAAATAATCACAAAGGATATTACGATAAAGAGAACGGCCAGTTTAACTGCTTTGTTCCAGAAATTCTTCTGAACATCATCAATATAAATGCCAGAGCCAACAACCCAACCCCATGGCTCAAAGGATTTCACATAAGCCAATTTGGGGGTAGCCTTTTCCGAGCCTGGTCTTTTCCATACATAGTCTACAAAACCGGACTTCTGGTTTTTAACCTTATCTACAAAAGCTACGACAATCTTCTTCCCATTAACATCAATCAGGCCTGATTGGTCTTTGCCTTCCAATTCAAAATACGGGTGTGCAACCATAAAATTATTCATGTCATTTATCCAAAAATATTCAGTACCCTCATACCGCAGGGTTTTGATTAAATCCTTTGCCTTCTGTTGCGCTTCCTGCTCCGGCATCTTTCCGTCCTTGGCAGAATTATAGTAATACTGGATCATGTCATACGCTGTTTCCACAACGCTTCGTGTTCGTGATTTTTTCTCTTCGAGAAGATCGTTTTTCAGGGAAACCAAAAATACAAAATCCGTCAATACAAGACTGAGCAATGATATTCCAACAATCACCCAAAGCTTGTATTTAATTTTTAATTTTCCAATAAAATTCCCCATACAAAACCCCCATAAGTGCGTCTTTGCTTCATCATATCATAAATATTTTGAAATCTGCCATAATAATAGTGAATAGTGGATAGTGAAAGGAAAAGAGGTAGGCTGAAGGCAAGGAAGGCTGAAGGATAAAGGAGCGTAGAGCATAGAGCCTCCGCTACGCGAGGACAGGTGTAGAGGAGAAGCCAGTATATTCATTCTTGCTATCCGCTAATAAGGGCTGTGAACTGTGAACAGCTTCTGATAGCTGATAGCTGATAGCTTGAATATGTAAATTATTTTATTGACAATCGTGCCTTTTATCACGAGAATAAAAAGATAGACCTAATAAAGGAGGGTTGTATGGGCCTGCTAATTCTGGCGTTGATAATAATAGTTTTGGTTGCTGCTTTTTCAGTTCAAAATGCAGCGCCTGTCACAATCTCTCTTCTCTTATGGAAATTTCAGGCCTCTCTGGCAATAGTCACTTTTCTTTCTGTTTTAATCGGCGCTGTCATTGCTGCAATTATTACATTCTGGTTTAGCTTAAGAAAACCCAAAAAGGAGAATAAAAGCAAACTTCCAGACTAATCTTTAGCAAGACCACACTCTACGCCCATCTCTCTGCATACCCGAAATACGCTATCCACCACAAAGGATGTATCCCCGGGCTTTCCGGAAGCCACAGCAGAACTTATGATGAGCTGACTTACGTTATCCTGGAGACTGGCAATTTTCATGCTTGCCGTATGCTGACCATAGGTAAAATCGATGGTACGGGCTGCATCGTCCCTGCGGGTAATCCTGGCGTTCTCATTGCCTTTCAGGAGTGTGACAGCCGTGTTATATACATTATCTGCCTTGGCCTCCAGTAAAACAGTTGCAACATCATTGTTATTGTTCTGGACCTCGCTGGCAAGGTGCGATATTTTACCTATTGCCTTTCTTCCTAAAAATATCCACTGTGCATATACAGCACTCGTAAAAAATAACGATACCATTAAAACCAGTGAAACAATTTTCCCGCATCTGACCATCTTATCTGCCTCCTTGAAAATATAACAATATGTCCCAAAATATGCCCAAAAAAACCTCTATTTTATCCCGGCAATGTGAAATAAAACGTTGCACCGGCGTTTACCTTCGCCTCAGCCCACACCTCTCCGCCATGTCGATTGATAACACGTTTTACAATTGCCAATCCAATACCCGTCCCTTCAAACTCGTCAGAGTTGTGAAGCCATTCAAAAACCTCGACTATCTTTTGGGCATTATCCATTGAAAGACCCACTCCGTTGTCTTTGACATAATAAACA
>JAPLKA010000128.1 GCA_026388315.1 Pseudomonadota bacterium
CCATTGACCGCTACAAAGAGGCCCTTCTCTTGAACAACCCTTTTGACCTGGTGATTCTGGACCTTACGGTACGCCATGGTATGGGCGGGCAGTTGGCCATGGAAGAGCTGCTGAAGGAAGATCCATCCGTCAGGGTCATCATTGCCTCGGGCTACGTAGATAAACCGGTGATAGAACACTACAAAGACTACGGCTTCCGGGGGGCACTGAAGAAACCTTTTAGTTTTGATGAATTTGAGGAAATGGTAAAGAAGGTTATAGGTACAGAAGCATAATATATTCCCATTACCGGGGAGAGCGTTTCAAGTGGTAATCTTCGATAACTGATCTATTTTAAATCGTTCAGTAGCAGGTGTTGTCAATTTTCCCTATACACAAAGTCAATTTGCAATTCATAACCGTATGTTTCTGCATGCTAGCCCCCCCATATACAGCATTGCAGAAGGCAATTATCTTACATATTAGTTTTCACCAACTGCATCTCGACTGTTATGAACTTTACAACCTGATTCGGAAGAAAAGAAAGACAACTGAAAAAGGTATGCAGGATAAATAAGGCAGTTGTTGCTTAACGGCAATCCCCCTTATTTTTTGCCCATTCGTATGACTTGCAATTTCCCATGCTGCATGCTTTCTGAAGGTCATTGCATCCACTGGTGGTATTTCCCATACGCAAATATGCTAACCCCCGGTTGTTGTATACATCGGCATCATCCGGTTTGAGCCGGATGGCCTCGCTCAAATATTCAATTATCTTTATTCTATCAGGGAATTTTCGGTTCTGCCAGCCTGCTAAGGTTTTATAAAACCAATCTATGGCGGTAAGGCCTTGTGATGTGTCCTTGAACTGGCTTTCCAGCTGTTTTGAGGTTTTATTCTCAGCCATGAACCGTTTATTTTCCTCTTCAAGCTTAGCATTCTTATCGAGTAATTCTTTTTCCTTTTTGCGTGCCTGATTGAGCTGCTCAAGAAGTGTCCTGTCTGCAAGGAACTTCTTCACCCGGTCTTCAAGGACAGAGGTATCTACATTTATTCTGACAACTACCTCAACGCCGAATGCATCATCTGTATGGTAGTTTTTCTGCGAAACTACCTCTGCTGCCAGTACCGCTGCGGTAAGAGCAAGGATTTCGTCCTTATCTATACGTGAATCTTTCACTATGGTGAAACTTTCCACGTAGACCCCTGCCATTTCCAAGGCTTCCTTTCTTGCTCGTGCTACTGCAGCAATACGTGCATTATCAGGGGATTGGCTTCCCCCAAAAGGTTGTTTGACTGTATGGGTGACGGTCTTCATCTCTCCCCGGACAGGGAAAGGGATAAGGCTAAGCATTATTGCAATAAGAATTGTGCAGCAAAGTGAGCTGTATGCTTTGACATGTGGAATATGCTTTAAAACCATATCTCTCATAAGTCACCCCTGTGGTCATTTCCTTTGGTTATTTTTACCTTTCCTTACCCTGATCTGTCTTTTTGAAGGTTCTCAGTGTGGTTTTGTTGGGTATCTTTACTTCAAATGGTAAGCCCTTATATAAACATACCTGACTGAAAAATAGATTGATTGCCTGTGTGGTATTGAGCCCAAGTTTCTCAAAAATATCCTCAACCTCTGCCTTTAGTTCAGGATTTGTTCTTGCCCTTATCATTGCTGTCTTTGCCATAATAATACCTCTCTGCTTTTTCTGATATTGTATCACAAATGGGGTTAATAAGGAAAAGTTTTCCCATCTTCATCCCACGGGGTAAACCAAGCTTTATAGGCAGTGTTGACCCCCGATAGAGGCATTCGAGGGTGTGGTTTTGAGTTGAAAAAACCCGATAATATCGGCTTAAATTGTTTAAGTTATGATTGGCCATATTTGAAGCGAAATATGGTATTATAAAGACCGCTCATGCAGATCATTACGGCAAAAGGATTAAGCAAGAATTATGACTCACTCAGGGCAGTGGATACTATCGACTTTGAAATTCTTGAGGGCGAATGCTTCGGGTTTCTTGGGCCGAACGGCGCCGGAAAAACAACGGTCATGCGTATGCTTTATTGCTTTGTTGCCCCCACAGGCGGAGAAATAAAAGTTTTCGGAATGGATGTGACAAAGCAACCGTCCGTGATAAAATCCAGAATTGGCGTTATGCCACAGGACGACAACCTGGACCTTGAGCTTACTGTACTGGAAAACCTCATCACCTACGCACGGTATTTTGACATTCCCAAGACACAATCTGTGAAGATAGCCGCAGGGCTTATCGAATATGCCGGTTTAACGGAAAAATCAAATGTGAACATAAAAAATCTCTCAGGGGGTATGAAAAGAGCCCTCCTTCTTGCAAGGGCATTGATCAATAATCCCGAACTCCTCATCCTTGATGAGCCCACAACAGGGCTTGATCCCCACAGCAGGCACAATGTTTGGGAGAAGCTCCATGGCCTTAAATCGAATAACACAACGCTTATTCTCACCACCCACTATATGGAAGAGGCGGAAAAGCTTTGTGACAGGGTAGCGATTATGGATTCGGGAAGAATTATAACAATAGACTCACCGGTACATCTCATGAATGCCCACGGCGGCAACCTCGAGGATGTCTATCTGAAGCTTACAGGGAGGTGGCTGGGGGAGTGATAGTGGATAGTGGATAGTGAATGGTGAATAGTGAACTGATTGTTGGATGCTGGATGCTGGATAAATTAATAGCAGAGAGCGTAGCGCTAAGGGCAATCAGCTTAGATCTCAGAGATAAAAGGATGTTATGAACATTAAAAGGGCGTTTCGCGTCTGGCAGAGGCATTTTGCGGTATATACAAAGCTCTATAAATCGAGCATTGTTCTCAACTTCGTTGAGCCCATACTTTATCTCCTTGCCCTGGGGGTTGGCCTCGGGGCCTTTATAAAAGACATTAACGGGGTGCCCTATGTAAACTTTATCGCCCCTGGTATCATCGCCTCATCTTCCATGTTTGCCGCAACCTACGAATGTACATATGGCACATACATAAGGATGACCTTTCAGAAAACCTTCGATGCCATCCTTGCAACACCAGTCAATATCGACGACCTCATAGCAGGAGAATTAATCTGGGCGGCCACAAAAAGTGTGTTTTACGGTACGATTATTATCGCAACCCTTTCTGTGTTTCGTCTCGTGGATTCCCCTCTTGTCCTGCTTGTTATCCCTGTTCTGTTCCTCAGCGGACTGGTTTTTGCGGAATTATCCATGATATGCACTGCCATAGTGCCAGGAATCGATTCCTTCAACTACTTTTACACCCTCGTCATGACCCCCATGTTCCTTTTTTCCGGCATATTTTTTCCTGTTGATACCTTCCCGCCGGTCATTTCCCGCATCGCATCATTCACGCCGCTCTTTCACCTGACGAATATCTGCCGTGCATTCGCATGGGGTAATGTTTCGAACGTTAAATGGGATATTGTCTGGCTGATTGGAATGGTGATAATACTTGTTCCATTGTCTTTCAGGTTGATGCGCAGACGCATCATTAAGTGAGGCTAAGGACTATCACTTTTACTGCCTACTGCCTACTGCCTACTGCCTACTATTCACTATTCACTGCCCACTTATAGCTTCAGAGGCTTCCATACAAAGGGAAATGGAGCATCATTTTCTCTTCAATTTCGTCTAATATAACAGTTGCCAGGTCAAGCGGTGTTTGTGCATCTTCCCAACCTGCCGGATTGTAATCTTCATCAGAATTTATCATAAAAAAATTTACCAATCGCACCGGCCTCCATGTTATCATTGCTTCAACTGTTTCAAGCACCGGACTTTCTGCCTCTATTCTTCCACCTTCAACGCCCCATTTTGCTAATTGAACAGCATACATGCTCACCGGATCCGGTTTTTCGCCTGTCTGAATCAACATTTCCTTTGCCTTTCCGTTGACGGGAAGCGAATTTAACCAAACGACATCATACGATTTATTTTCCTTCATAATACCTGTCCTTTTTTAAGAATTTTTCTCAAACGCTTCGGAGAGGACTCCATACCTTACGCCGTTTGCGCTTACAGTCAGTTCCTGTGCACCAAAATATTCCATAATCTCTTTTAAAAGGAGAATACCCTGAAGTATAATATCTTCCCTGCCTTTCTCCATTCCCTTAATGCGGGACCGATCATGTGAGGTTAAACCTTTGAGCTTTTCTATAATGCCTTCAATTTCCTTCAATGCTATTGTATGACCATGTATCTTTTCCTTTTCAAAAACCTCCATGCCAAAAATAATGCCCGCCGCATTTGTTACAGTGCCGCCTGTTCCAATAAGAGCGCTGCACCCATCCCCGTAGAAAGGTATATTCAGCAGATTCTTCACATGATCAACCAGGGAAGAAATCTCCATTGTTGATGGAGGGTCATTTTTTATAAACATCTCCGTCAGTTTTACAGAACCAACCGGCAACGAGACGAAATCTACAAACCCTTCTTCATCTCCTTTAATAATCTCCGTGCTTCCCCCGCCAATGTCCGTTATAATGACACTTCCTCCCTTAACGAACGTATCGCCCTTCACTGAAAGATAGGTATAAAATGCCTCTTCCTTTTCACTTATTATTGTAATCGGAATCCCCAGCTTTTCCTCAACCTCATCCAGAAAAATCTTACTGTTTCCCGCCTCCCTCAGTGAGGCGGTCCCGACACAGAAAATCTTTTCCACGTTATGTTCCTTCATAATGCCATTATATCGTTGCAGGACTGCGAATGTCCGCTCCATTGCCGCCGCAGAGAGGACGCCGCTCTTTTTCAACCCTTCTCCAAGCCTTGTAATGGTTGAAATATCAAGGACATCCACGGGTTGGCCGGCTTTCTCAACAATAGCCAGCAATACCGTATTGGTGCCTATGTCAATGCACGCATATTTCATTTGACAACCTTACGGGAAAATACATATCATAGCCTTTATGTTTTTCAATGGAACAATCTTATTCATGGATCTAAGCGGATTGATTGCCTTCGGCTCCGGTATTCTATCATTTTTCAGCCCCTGTGTCCTCCCGCTTATCCCTTCGTATCTCATTTTTATCAGTGGCATATCTGTTGATAATTATAATGAAGTTCTGTCTTCAAAATACAGAAAAAACGTCCTGATCCATTCCATTGCCTTTGTCCTCGGTTTTTCTTTTGTTTTTATGACATTAGGGTTTTCGTCGTCATTTATCGGAAACATTCTGTCCTCATATCAGACCTACATCGTGAAGGCAGGTGGACTGATTCTCATCGTTATGGGGCTATTTTACCTGAATCTTATTAAGATACCCATCTTAAACCGGGAAAAGGTTATTCAACTTAAGGAAAAGCCTATCGGAATATTTGGTTCCTTTATCGTAGGGATAACTTTCTCATTAGGGTGGACACCATGCATAGGTCCTGCCCTCTCCTCCATCCTCATTATTGCCTCTACGGCAGAAAATGTCTTTAAAGGCGTTTATCTTCTGGGCTTATACTCCCTCGGTATGGCAATACCTTTCCTCATCTCTTCGTTGCTTTGCAACAGACTGCTCGACTTTTTGAAACGTTACGGACACCTTGTAAGATATTCGATGAAGATATTAGGGATACTCCTTATTATCGTTGGCTTATTACTGATCACTTCATACTTTGGAAGGCTGAGCCTGGTACTTGGACAGGCGCTAACGTTCTGACGCAAAAAAAATGAAGTAACTGAGTAACTGAGTAATTGAGTAACTGAGTAATTAAAATCACTTAATCACTTATTTACTTAATTACTCGAATTTCAATGCATGCTATCTACTATCTACTATTCACTATTCACTGCTCTAAAAGTTCAGTTCCTTCAACTCCTGTTTAAACCTTGTTTTAAACTTATTCAACACCTTATTCTCGATCTGTCTTACGCGTTCCCGTGAAATCTTGAACTTCTCTCCTATTTCCTGTAAGGTCATGGACTCATCAGTCATTATCCTGTTGTCGAATATAAATAATTCTTTTTCGTTTAAGCCCTTTTTGAACTCCGTCACCCTCTGTGCAAGCAGATCGCTCATTTCCTTATCAGCAACAATTTCTTCGACGTTCTCCCCAGTCTTGATCATATCCATTACAGTATCGTCACCCTCTTCGTGGATGGGAGTTTCCAGTGAGATGTCAGTATATGCAAGCCTCTTCTGCATACTCTCCACTTCTTCTTCCTTTACGTCGAGTGTGCTGGCGAGAAGTTGCGGGGCAGGAAAGATTCCGAGCGCTTCAAGCTTCTGCTTTTCCTTGTTGAGTCTGTAAAACAGCTTTCTCTGTCCCTGTGTTGTTCCAATCTTTACAAGACTCCAGGAATCCATGATGTATTTTAAAATGTAGGCCCTGATCCAGAAAGAAGCATATGTTGAAAACTTGGTTCCCCTGTAAGGATTATACTTTTTTACTGCGTGCAGAAGACCGACATTCCCTTCCTGAATGAGGTCAAGGATATTCAGGTATGTGTTGTAGTATTCGAGTGCTATCTTGACAACAAGCCTGAGGTTTGAAATCACCATCTTCTGTGCAGCTTCGATATTCTTGTTTTCATGTATCTTTGTGGCCACCTCCAGCTCCTCTTCCCTCGAAAGTACGGGATATTTAGACACCTCTGAAAGGTATTTTTTCAGCGGATCAAAGGGGATGGACAAGCTCTTGTCTTCAATTTCCTGCATGATGTCGTTATCATCTTCAGACAATAATTTCTCGGTCAATTAATGTTCTCCTCTAACCTGAATAAGTTCGGCAACAATACTGACCGCAATCTCCTGCGGTGTTTCGGCATGGATGGAAAGACCGATAGGGGCATGAACCCGCTCTATTGTTTTCTCATCAAAGTCGCACTCTCTCATATAGTCAAAGACTATCTTTACCTTTCTCCTGCTGCCAATCATTCCAACGTAGCGAACCTGTCTTCTGAGCGTCTCTTTCAGGACATCTGCATCGTATGCATGTCCTCTCGTAACGATTGCAACAAATTCAGCGCCGGTGAACTTCACACGATCAAATATATGACGAAAATCGTCCACAATAATCTCGTCTGCCTCAGGAAACCTTTCCCTGTTGGCAAATTCCGCTCTATCGTCAACAACTACAACGTAAAAATCAACTAATTTAGCTATTTTTGCGATATATTGTGATACATGACCTGCACCAAAAATATACAGCAACGATGATACCTGTAATGGCTCAATCACAACTCCATCAGATACAACAGGTTTCGTATCAGTGAAATGATTTCTTAAAGAGAGCATTTCTTCATCCGACACGGCATCGCCGGTAAGTTCCAGATTGTAGTCAATGAAAGATTTTGAAAAGATATTTTGCCCGAATTTTGTTACAACAAGTCCTTTCTTACCCTTTTTTTTGAAGTCACTGATATTTTTATACACTTCTCTGTAGCTTTCGCTGATGGGCTCTAAAAGGATGTCCACGTCTCCCCCGCAGAGCATCCCCTCTGCAGCTACTTCTTTGCCATCCATTCTCACGTGGAGTATCTTTGTTTCCCCTTTACCCATAATCTGCAATGCCTCTGTACGGGCATCCGATTCGAGACGCCCACCGCCCACCGTACCATAGGTTTTGCCATCCTCGCTGATAAACATCTTGGCGCCCACATCTCTGGGTGCAGACCCTGCCCGGTAGATAACGGTGGCCAGTATGCCTGACTTCCTCTCGCTCAAATATTGTTCAATAATTTCGTATAAATCCATATCAACTCCATAACTCTACGCTCTATGCTCCGCGCTATTTATTAATTTATTAAGTGCATCACCGCCTCAAGCACCCCGCCACCAATAGCCCTCGCCTTTTCCGTGATAGTATAGCAATATTCTTTTACCCTTCTTGGGTCTATATCGCCTATCTTTTCGTTTGCTTTAACATGTATTTCCCGGATAAGCCCTCTCAGGATACCATCTATAGGTGCAGGAACAGGGGTTTTGTCCACATAGAGAACGATGTCTCCCTTTATTACTTCATCCCCGAATCCCTTTACGTGTTTTACAAGGCCATCGTGTGGTGACCGTAAAACGCGTTCGCTTGTAATGCCCATCACCGGTCCGGGAATACCTGTATGGGGTTCTGCAGAGCCATTGTAAATAACCCTGCCCAGATGGTGCCCCCTGTTACTCTCAACGACTGCATGGACATCCTGAGGTGCTGCAAAACCAGGTCCCACGCCGATTACAACAGGGGCTTCGCCCTTCTTTGTCCCCACGTTTCTCTTTGCCATTATAGCATCAATCACTATATCCGGTTTTAATGATTCCACGACATTCCATTCAGGATCGACAATTACGGCGATCCTCCCATCCTTCCAGACATCGGGCACTTCGCTGACACCTTTCACCAGGACTGACCCCACGCCTTCCACTTCCCATTTGCCGGTATAGACTGATTCTGAGAATGCAACCGTCCTTCTCACGGTAAGAGGTCTTTCTATCTCTGTCATAACGATGTTTTTCAGATTGGCCATGTATAACCTGTGGGCAATCCCCGTTGCCATCTCACCTGCACCCTTGATAACAATGCTCAATTTTGAGTTTAAATGCTTTGACCCCTGGCCCCTGATCACTGATCCCTGAGCTGTTTTGTCCATCATGGTCCTTTCCCGAAAAAACATGTCGGATAATGGCAAACTTCACAGTTCAAGCAGAGTCCGCCGTATGAGAGTTTCACCATGTCGTGTTTATGCATCTTTTCACCTGCCATAATCCTCGTAAGTATTATATCAAAGACAGTATTCCTATTGTAATACACGCATGCCGGTGCACCAAGGATATATTTCCCTTTCAGGCGGGCCACGAGGAACATGGCTCCCGGAAAAACAGGCGTGCCGTAGAACAGCACTTCAGCCCCTGTTGCCTCTATCCCTTCCCTTGTTACATCATCAGGGTCAACAGAGAGTCCTCCTGTTGTTATCACAATCTCGGCGCCTGTATTGAAAAGTCCGTAAATAGCATCCCGAATCGCATTAATATCATCAGGGACTAATGTTTTTCCTATAACATCGAGCCCATAGCCTTTAATCTTTTCCTCCACCACATATGACCCGTCTTTTATCCTCCCGCTAAAAACCTCACTTCCGGTGATTACAAGACCTATTTTAAAAGATTTGAAGGGTTTTATTGAAATAATCCCTTTTTCCCCAACCCTTTCTACTTTTTTCAATTCATTCCCTTTTATGTAAAGAGGGATGATCCTTGTTGCTGCAACGATGTCCCCGACTTTCACAGGGTGTCTGTTCGGAACGGTGCTTAGGAGGACATTGGGTATCCTGTTGATTTCGTAAAGGTTTTTATCGTTAACGTAAAAGAGTCCATTCACTTTACTCTTTATACTTACCTTTCCTTCTTTTGGAGGCACAGGCTCCATATGCTCATCCATGATCGATTGGGCAATCCTCATGCCTGCCTCATCCTCATGAATGCCCTTTATGCCTTTATCAAAGGCAAAAATATGTTCTTTCCCGAGGTCGAGAAGCCTTTCAATGTCTCCCTTTTCAATAACTTTTCCCCTCTTAAAGGCCACATCCTTCTTTTTCCCGGGTATCACCTCAGTAATATCGTGGGCCAGGGTCATACCGACAGCATTTTCAACTTTAATCTTTTTCAATCACGTATCCCCTTTCTCTGAGAGTATGTATCTCTCCTTCTGTATCAATGTCGAATATATTCCCCTCATCGCCCTCTATAAATAACACACTTCCTGAATGATTATCTATGATTTCTCTTAAGCCCTTATCACCTTCAAGGTTCTGTATCTCCTTTATATACGGCTTAATATTCATAAGCACAGGGTGTCCTTTCTTGCCTCGATAGACCGGAACGATAATATCAAATAGATTTTTTTCTCTGCTTACATAGAGCTCAATCATCTGCTCCACCATCTCTTTTTTTATAAAGGGTTTATCCCCAAGCTGAAAAAAAACAGCATCTGCGTCTTGGATGAAAGGTGTGACGGCCTTAATTGATGAAGACATGCCTTCCTGGAAGTGGGGGTTTGGAATAAAGGTAAAAGGCTGAAGGCTGAAGGCTGAAGGCTGAAGGGGAAAGATGAAAGGTGTTTCAAGCGCCTTTTTAACAGGCCCGTTTTCAGGGTTTGTGACAACATGAATCTTTTCGATGCCTTTTTGGAAGAAAGGCTCTGCGGCCATTTCGATGACGGATTGGCCATTTATCTTTAGCGTTAATTTATTAAAACCGAGCCTGCTTGAAGTGCCGGCAGCCAGTATCACTGCATATATTTTTTCCATAAATCAGTCTGTGTTTATCATAGCCTTGCACTTTTAACAATATGAGATCAACTCTTGCTTACCGCCCTGTTGAGGTCTTCCACCAGTGCATTCACATCAATCCCGTGGATTTCAGCCCCCTGCTCAATATTTTCGAAAAGAGCGGCCTGGCATCCAACACAGCCCAATCCATACCTTTCAAAGATAGCGACAGTTTCAGGGTATGTTTTTACAACATCATCAATCGACATATGCTTGTAAATCATCGAGTTACTCCTTAAAAGTTCTCATCAAAATATATCTGCTGAAAAAATATAAATATCCGTGTCCGGAGATTTCCATGCATCTTTGGGCAGGCCTGCCTTCCAGCACGTATAATCGAGAAAGGTTTCTCTATCCCAGTGGTTTTCTGTAGCAACCTGCGGAAGCAAAAGCCCCGAATTATGCCCCTTTTCAATGTACAAACCGTGGATGCCCACCTCTATTTCATTGATGCCCTGTATCTTTTTCATGGGGGTCAGCACAGATATTTCTATATCGATATCCTTCCATTCTTTTTTCTCGAGAGGGGCAAACCGCGGGTCATAAAAAGCCGCCTGGATGGCCATTTCTTTTACTGTTTCGTGAAGTGGCTGAACACCCCTGATATAACCGATACACCCCTTTAATTCGCCCTTTTTTTTGAGGGTAACAAAGGCGCCTCTTTTCTCTTTTAAAATCTTAGGTACTTGGGCATGGTCTCTCTGTTTTCCGAAAAGAACGTCCTCTATGGTGTCCCTTGCCAATTCCTTTAGTTGTTTTTTATCTTTTTCGGAAAGGTTCAAAGTTCATTTTTCCTCATGTTTATTATAAAAGATAGCAGATACATAACCCACTACCGTACTCTTGTCGCCTGAGATATCGCCGGAGTTTGCATATTTTAGAACCTTGCCCTGTTTTGCCCCTAATTTCCGGGAAAGTATCATGGTGGTAATCATGGGACCGGCGCCGCAGGCTTCGCATTTATCTTTCCCCAGATCAGCTACGAGACCTTTCATATCGAAATCATCAAGGCGTTTTGTCACAATACTGTCAAGCTCAACTGCATGGGCATACGAATAATAATGAGAAAGGTCGGTGCTTCCAACGATCAAAATCTGTTTTCCGCTGTCTTTTACCGCCTCATAAATGCCCGCAGAGAGGGCCTCACATGTGGAAAAATCCTGGACGCCCATAATCAGAGGCACAAGTTTAAAACTCTTTAGTATCATTTGTAAAAAGGGAAGCTGAACCTCAAGGGAATGTTCCTCCTTGTGGACATCGATATTGCTCTGTACTACTGTGCTCTTTTTCAAAATCATACCGGCCGTTTCTTCGTCGACTTCAACGATTCCCAGAGGGGTTTTGTACCCGCCCTCCTCTATGACGGCGGCCCCTTCGAAGTATTTCCTGTGGCTTGGAGCGATAACAATGACCGTATCATATGCGTGGCCAGCTATAGCCTTATAGCCGTAGGCAGCAACAGGACCGGAATACATATATCCAGCATGGGGAGATATGATGCCAACGATATTACCGGCTATCGGATCAAAGACAGCCTCGCTGAGGTATCTTTCAATATCTCTTTTGAGCGTTTTGGGATTACCCGGGTAAAACATGCCACTTACCGCAGGCTCCCTGATAAAACTCATGAAAATCTCCTTAAAAATGCTCACGTTTTGTCAAAATCTATATCTTGCCGCCCGCTTGCGCTCGACAAATGCGGACAAGAGCAGACGAATACCGATAAACAATCTTTTTGATAGCTGGCGACATTGCCGCCTATCAAATATTCAGCCCTTACGGGCGAATATATTAAATTTTCACTCTGCCCGAAGGGCATGGAGTATATCGGGTGCCAGGTCGGCAGCCGATATAAAATACCGTCCGGCTTTTGTCCGATCTTGTCTGCGGCAAAAAAGTTTTTCATGTTTTTTTTGACATTACCAATGCTCAATCATTTGCAATCAGTTCTGCAATTCTTTCAAGGTCTTCTTTGGAATAGAATTCGATGATGATTTTGCCTTTCTTCTGTTTGAAGGTGATGTTTACTTTTGTGCCCAGAGTCTCTCTTAATATCTCTTCAACATGGATAAAAGGTGAATGTCTGCCGGCTGATTTCTTTTTAACTGCACGCTCTAACTCCCTCACGGAGATATTTTCTTTCAAAATCCTCTCAACAAATTTCCCCTGTTCGTTTTCGTTTTTGAGGGTAATGAGCACCCTGGCATGCCCCTGGGTCAATTTACCTTCCCTTATGAGATTCTTTATCCACTCGGGAAGTTTTAAAAGCCTTATAAAATTAGAAATAGTGGTCCTGTCAATGCCGATCTTCTTTGCAAGTTCCTCCTGGGTATACCCGAAATCATCAATAAACCTCTCATATACCGAGGCTATCTCAACGGGGTTTAAATCCTCCCTCTGAAGGTTCTCAATGAGGGCAATCTCAATAGCCTCTTTTTCATCAACATCCTTGATGATTGCGGGAACTTCTTTGAGCCCTGCCATAATCGACGCACGGAATCTCCGCTCTCCGGCAATAATCTCATACCCTTTCCCCTCCCTCCTTAAGAGAAGAGGCTGAAGGACCCCCTTCTCCCTGATGGACGCAGCAAGTTCCACAAGTGCATCCTCTTTTATTGCAAACCTCGGCTGGGTCGGGTTAGGGGCAATGTCCGCCACAGGGATGAGTTTACTCGTTCCCTTTTCCACAGCATCATTCAGTATTGCAGACAGACCTTTACCTAACGGGTCTTTTTTTAACATCAAACCCCCTTATCGAGTATCTCTGATGCGAGTTCGAGATAGCTTTCCGCCCCCTTGGAACATATATCATAAAGCAGGGCAGGCTTTCCATAGCTCGGCGCCTCACTCAGCTTTACATTCCTCGGAATCACTGTTTTAAAAACACTGTCGTTAAAGTAGCCCTTCGCTTCGTCCATGACCCTGAATGAAAGGTTATTCCGTTTGTCAAACATGGTAAGGAGCACACCGAGCGTGTCGAGTTTCGGGTTTAACCTTTTTTTGATAATCGTGATTGATCTCAGCAGCAATGCAAGCCCCTCGAGGGCAAAATATTCACACTGCAGCGGTATCATAACAAAGTCAGATGCCACAAGCGAATTGATCGTCAAGAGCCCAAGGGAAGGAGGACAATCAATCAAAATGTATGAATATGTATCCTGCAGCCTCTCAAAGGCCTTTTTCAATACAAACTCCCTCTCTTCCATATCAAGAAGCTCAACCTCTGCTCCGATAAGATCAGGGTGGGAAGGGACTATATCTAAAAAAGGGATGTCAGTCCTTCTGATGACTTCCTTGATATCCTTTCTGCCGATAAGTACATGGTACAGGTGTGCATATAGACCGCTGTACGATATGCCGAAACTGGTTGTTGTATTGCATTGAGGGTCCATATCGACGATGAGCGTCTTTTTTTCCGATACTGCGATGGAAGCAGACAGGTTTACCGCTGTCGTGGTTTTCCCGACACCCCCTTTTTGATTGGCAATAGATACGATCATGACGTTCATTACCTTATCACAAAATAGATAACATTGAAAAGACGAAAAACTACAATGTGTTAGATGTTGACTTTAGACGAATAATATTGGTAAAAAGTGTTCATGATACCAACGCTCTACAGTGAAAAATTCCTTACAGACTACATGACGGTGGATTGCGAAAACTCCGACAGGATTTCATCCATCTTTTCTGAAATTAAAAATATTGCAGAATTTATAGAGCCGGAATCCTGTGAAGTATCCGATCTTTTACTGTGCCACAGCGAAACAATCATTAAACTCGTTATGAAGGATAAAGTCGTCTACGAGACGGCAAGACTTGCTGCAGGCGGGGCGATCAGGGCCGCTGAAATTGCGCTGGAAAGGCCTTCCTTTGCGCTCATCAGGCCGCCGGGCCACCATGCCGGATATAATTTCAACGGTGGCTTCTGTTTTTTTAACAACATGACGATAGCCCTCATGAATCTTTTTTCCAGGGGGTTCATAAGTGATGCGCTGATTGTTGACATAGACCTCCACTACGGAAACGGGACATATGACATTGTGAAGGAAGATAAACGCATTACCTTTCGGAATATCGATGCCTCCACGCGGGAAGATTTTTTCAGTCAATTTGCAGAAGCGCTGCAGGATGCCTCATCGTTTGATATTGTGGGGTGCTCCGCAGGGTTTGACACATATATCAGGGATTGGGGATCGCTCCTTTTTACCAGGGATTACAAAGAGATCGCCGGCATGCTCATATCCGGCAATCCTCATACCTTTGCTATCCTTGAGGGTGGTTATTATATTCCCGACCTGGGGATAAACGCCCGCTCGTTTCTCGAAGGCATGCAGGAACATTGTTCATAACTGCTGTTTTATCTTTTATTGCCGGTATGTATCTCCAGACCATATATGCCGTTACTTTAGTCCCTCTTGTTGTTTCCCTTTTTGCAATTGCATCGGTAATACCCTTTGTCCTTTCAAAAAAACGAAGATTTGCCATGGTTCTGATCCTTATCTGTTTTGTCCTTGCAGGCATGATAAGGATAGGGATAGTGCTTTCCAGCAAACAGCCCGACATCACAAACGAAGAACCCTCAATCTTTGTGGGCACTGTCGTGGAATCATCCCGGCAAATCAAGACTATCGGGCTATTATCACCGCTGCCATTGAAGGGCGTAAAGGCGGTTTTCAGGACAGATGACAATCTTGGTATAAGCGACTCAGTGCGTATTTATGGACAGATAAAAGAGCTCTCGCCAACATTTAAAAACCCGTACATAACATCATGGAAATGGTTGAAACGTCTCGAAGGAACACATTATGAGATAAAAGGCACGGCACTTTCCGTGAAACCAGGCAGAAACATTATCCAGCAAGCGAGAAATGCAATACTGAAAAAAATAGAGAAATCGGGCGCAAAGCAACAGGGAATCATAAAGGCGCTTACCATCGGCGATACCGCATCACTCGATGATGATACAAAGACACTCTTTCTAAAGACAGGCACCACCCATATCCTTGCGATATCGGGGCTGCAGATAGCTATCATAACCGGTTTTTTCTTTATCCTTGTGAGATGGCTGCTGGGGAGATTCTATGTCCTGAGGCTTTCCGGAAAGGATAAAAAATATGCATCACTCCCAGCAATCCCCTTTGCGTTTATCTATATGCTCATTGCCGGCGGCGGTGTGTCCATCATCAGATCCACTATCATGATAACGGTCTTCATGCTATCCGTCTTTTTTGAGAGGGAAAGGGAAATTAAAAATACCATAGCGTTCAGTGCGCTTATAATCCTTCTTCTATATCCTCATTCCCTGTTTATGCCGTCCTTCCAGCTTTCATTTTTAAGCCTTTTCTTCATTATAATCATTATGGAAAAGATCTATCCACTTCTCAAATCAAGCTGGAAAGGGGTTAGATGGTTTCTGTCATCAATATTGACAACTTCTGCGGCTACGGTCGGTACACTCCCGATCGTCATATACCATTTCTATGGAGTAAACCCCGTATGCATGTTCCATAACCTTATTTCCATACCGGTTATGTGCATGGTTGCTACTCCTATGAGTATTGTCGGCATAATAATACCCCATGGAGAATATCTGCTGCGGCTTGCCGGAGAGATGATAAATATCAATGTAGCTGTTCTTGATCATATCAATGTGGGATATATCTTTCCAATCGTCCGGCCCGACCTTTTTGAAGCCCTTCTTTTTTATGCGCTCATCCTCTGCATCATATATATAAACAGGAAATTGGTAAGGAGTTTCCTGTACTTTGCAGTAATTCCGCTCGTCATTGTCAGTGTTGTTTTTGCCTGCGAAAAAAGATTTAATAACAGGCTCTGTTTTGATTTGATTGATGTCGGCCTGGGCGAAGCGATTCTTATTGAAGCGCCGAAGGGTATCAGAATTCTCATTGACGGGGGAAGTGACTACCGGGGGAATTTCGATATTGGCAAAACAATAATAACACCCATCCTTTTGTCAAAAAAGATTCTGACACTTGATTATGTCATTAATACCCATCCGCACGGAGACCATATCGGAGGACTCCCCTCCATTCTGAACACCTTTCATGTTAATACATTTGCCACAAGCGGATACTCGGTGAACGATGCACAGTTCTCCAAGGTCTTAAAAATAATTAGGGAGAAAGGGATAGCATTACAACTGTGGAAACAGGGCGATGTGTTTACCCTGAGAGACAATATGAACATACAGGTCATGCACCCTCCGTCCGGTTACCCTGCTGAAAATCCCAATACATCGTCCCTCGTATTAAAATTTATTTACAAAGATACCGCCTTTTTGACGACAGGCGACATCGAATCCGGTATAGAAGCAATGTTAATAATGTCGCATATGTCTCTCAAGGCCAACATTCTGAAAATACCCCACCACGGGAGTAAAAACTCAAGTAGTGCGGCATTCCTGCGGGCTGTCAAGCCTGACCTTGCCGTTATGAGTGTAGGCGCCGGGATTAAGGGGCTGCCGGGCAAAGAGGCGTTGGACCGCTACAAAGAACTTTCCATCCCTGTCCTCTCTACACAGGACAATGGTTTCATACAGGTATGCTCGGATGGAGGCAGGATTACTTATAAGACGTTTAAATAGTGGCAATCCCAAGGCAGTGAATAGTGAAAAGTGAATAGTGAATAGTTAAGCGGGGATGCTGGATGAGAAGTCATAGTTCCACATGTTTCACCTTGTGTTGCTGAGCCCTGGCTCGGCAATAATCTGATGTGTGTACGTGATAATTAACGGGGAGCTGAGCGGTGGCACGACCCTGCTCACACCAAAGGTGTGACTGCAGAGGGAGTGACAACGTTCCAGCGTTTTGTTACCCGCCTTTATTTTCAGGTTCTTCAGGCAATTGAGCACTATGCCATACGGCAATGATCCATACAGTCTCATCTTTGACTTTATAGAAAAACCGATATGGTCTCACAATTACCTCGCGAAAAGGGAGGTCTGAGAACAAGCGAGAGAGATTCTTCTCAGCCTTTTTGCG
This sequence comes from Pseudomonadota bacterium, assembly GCA_026388315.1. Lineage (NCBI taxonomy): Bacteria > Pseudomonadati > Pseudomonadota > Pseudomonadota bacterium. The sequence continues at coordinate 17,263 of JAPLKA010000128.1, forward strand.
AAAATCTACTGCCGCCGAAGGGTTATCCCGGTAAATATAAGCAATTGCTTCAAGAAACTGGCGGCGGCCCGTAGGGGTGAAAAGAACTTTCAAGGTTTTGAACTCTCAAGAAAGCGGTCGGCCTCTTTCAGAACATCTTCAAGTTCATAGCCGGTACCCGTCTCGATCTCTTTTTCACCACGAGCGAGTAACCGCAATATGTCAAGCTCGTGTTGAGACTCCTCATAAACATGCATGCTGACCATAACTGCAGCCGCTCGCCCACGCTGAGTTATGAAGACAGGTTCCCTGGACGACGAAACGCCTCTAACCACATCGCTGGCGTTTTGCCTGAGATCTGAAATCGGTATGATTCTTGGTGCATTTGGCATTGGTTGTACCTCCTATGACATTTCTAATAGTACCACTAAATGATTATATCGTCAAGAGTTCGGTCTCAATTATTTCACGGGTAATCGGGGCAGTTAAGCCGTGCCCCGAAGGGGCATCGGTCTTCAACTCCTTGTTCTCCCGAAGCTGTAAGGAACAATCAATCCGCCCTCAAATCTAACAATCACTTAACCTTCAAGACTGGCAATATGACAAACCTTAGATATTCGAGATTACCATATTGAGCTTAGCAGGATTGTCTCGCTGTTTCTTGATCGTCTCCAGGCAATTTTTACAGGATCGGTTTAATCCAGTACTATAGAACCTCCCATTATTGCTCAGTTCAGTACAGAGGGCTGCATGACCAATAACAATACATCCTGCCAGTCATGTACCATATTTTTTATGCTATATGGAAGACGCGATATATGTCAAGGCATTTCTATTTCATGAAGGTGTGGAAATATGGAAAAACCTCCGGCTTTATCACATTTCCACACCTTCTACGGCGTATCCATGTAAAGAGTCTATTATCAAGAGTATCAAGAGGAAAAGCATAAGTCGTCAATAAAGATCATATGAGGGTGCAAGACTGTTATATATGAGGGTGTGAAGAGTAACACCTACAGAAGCGGAGCGACGGGAAGGAGTTGACGGCTTAACTGCCCCGATTCTCGCGGCGCGAAGCGCCGGGAGAACGACTGGCATCACCGGCGCGCGTCAGCGCGTCCGTGTGCATGCCATGGTTAGATGCTCTTTCCCCTACGTATTGCACGAAATGCTTCGCGGTTCTCAGTGTTTTGTTCCGCTTGTTCACGCCATTTATTCATCAGTTCCCGCCAAGAGGGAGTGGAGCATAGGTCCTTAAAACAATCTGGAGGTAGATGGCCTTTAAGATCATTGAGATCATATGAAACAATTTGATGACCCAGATCATCACAGCCTGGAGAGCAGTGGTCAACGGCAGCATAAATTGGATGTACCCCATGTCCACCAGCAAGAGCAGTTCCTGATAAGGCATCGAACAGCAGTTTAACACCTGAAAAGATGCAACGACCTTGTTGCCGTGCAATGAGCTCCAACCAGTATGATTTGCCATGCCCATACTTTCGCGCCGCAGATTTAGCCCATCGATGATGATCGGCTGTTATTTGAAAAGTAGTCTCTGTCATTACGAAATCCTTGGGCCACTAACACAAGCATGAGCGGGAGGCGAAGCACCCTTTTTCGCCGATCCGCTCCATGCAGTGGTTATCTATGGTCTTTAGCAGGTTATCCGTGAAAGATCACCCTCCAAGTCATGTTTCAGGCTTGCTACAGACTCCACCGAAATCTTCTTCTCCTTGTTCTTTCCAAACAGGGATATTCTCTCTTCGAGACCGAGGGTATCAGTTGTTCGAGAAAATTCGTCGCTACCTACCAACTGTGTCATGTAGGTTTCGTCCAGCTTGTGCATGGGCAAGATCACGTCATCGTCAATAAACCTGAGCAAGCTGGCCAATCGGTAGATCCCTGCTATGTCTCTCAGTGCCCTATCGTTGCTACATATGCTGCTGATGACCGTATGTTCCGGACTACCGAAGGCCAGGAAGAAATCTGGCTGTCTGAGTAACAGCAGGTCCCAAGCGCAGGATCGCAAGATTTGTTTTGCTTTGTCATGTCTCATCGTTGTCTGAACTCTAAAGAAGTTCTGAAGTTTCCCGGCGAAGTAACAGAACGCAGCCACAATTTCGTAGCTAAACCGAGCTTGTATCACATTCTCCAGGAATTCCTGGATCATATCGAACTTCTGCCGCAAAGAAAGGCGCGGCTGAGATTTTTCGATGAGAACGGTCTTAATAATGATGCAGTAGATTATATCGATCAGCTTAATTTGTTCGCTCATGATGCCTGAGAATTCTCGTGCGGAAGTCATTTCGGAATCGACAAGATCATCGAAGGTAGTTGCGTTGAATGCTGACCTTAGCTCAGAAAATCGTCGATCATCAAAGCAGAAGGAGCCATCACGCAACATCGCCTCTGTATCCATACAATGCATTCGTGCAATGAGTTCGAATGTACGCCTAAGTTGAGATTCGTTGCTACCCTTGCTCATTGATTCGAAATAGTAGAAGAATGGGGAATAGAAATACTTGTTTGTAGCCAGGTATTGAAGCAATCTTCTTACGTACACGAGACGATCTCCGGGCAGCTTGCCCGGATCGCTAATGTACCAATCAACGTAGTTCAGAATCTGAGAATCCAGAATAATCTGTACTTGGTAGGATATGTCCCACTTATCTGCTGTTACCGTTTCGTTGTTCAACAAAAGGGGCTGGTTGCCTCTAAACGGGTCTATTATAGACAGAGAGAAATCATCATTTCCAAAAGCGGCTGGGTGAGAAAGAAAAGACTGCTTGTTTGGTAGGTAAGTCCAGAAGGAAAAACGCTTACCCGTCAGCTTCATGTACTGTCTCATATATGGAAATAGGAGGCTCTTGTCTTTAGAATCAATGATGATGGATACGATTTTGAGAACCTCTTCGATTTTGGAGAAATGCTCGCAAAGATATGCTTTCTTGAATGCACTGTCTTTGGTATTCAAAGCCTTTGTGTTCTCCAGTGTGGGCGCCTGGTCATTTGTCAGGGTATGTGATAACAGGAATGCAAAATGTAGTTCGCCATCTTCTGAACCAAGAAGCGAGGTCAACATTTTACTGAACGGGTGATTTATCATTCCTTGTCCCTATGATAGATAATCGGGGCAGTTAAGCCGTGCCCCGAAGGGGCATCGGTCTTCAACTCCTTGTTCTCCCGAAGCGGAGCTACGGGAAGGAGTTGACGGCTTAACTGCCCCGATTCTCGCGGCGCGAAGCGCCGGGAGAACAAGTTATTCTATAGTTTCTGACTAATTCCACAAATCAATTATTCTTTCGTGGCTCTATGCAATAACAATGCTCTGTTGTCCATACAAATTATGGTCTTACCGACCTCTCAGTGACAACTTAAATCGTTGATATAATAATGTATAATCTCTTGATAAACTATTTGCAACAATTTGTTTTATCTTTCCGTATATCATGTCAATTTTAAGATTATATAGAAATCGGAGGATTCCCCATGCTTGCTATCCCTTCTGCTCTACAGACCAAATTTGAAGAACATTTACGGAACAGGGCCATTCAAAACAGCTTGCACGGGATGTACAAAAAATGGCTGCAATATTATCCGGACTTTTGCCGGAAATAGAAAAATGGTGGGGACGTCCTTCATTATTTCAATAACTTTTCCCGGCCAGGAAGAGACAATAGGCACGTTGTTGTAATCGTTGCATTGACTCCAAAAGGAGTTTTTCTTGCCGGATTACTGCCTGAATCTCAGAAGGTAGTTTTAAAATTGAAATCGTGCGGAACAAAGATGCATAAGCCTTTCCAGAGATTTCTATAGCGGTGTCCAATGTGGACACCGCTGCTTCCGATAGAGTGTCTGGTTTCCGGTTATACTCTAATGAGTGACCCGGTAAGCTGTACCCGGAGACCTGCCAGAGGAAGTTGCTAACACTGTGTTAGCAACTTCTGAAATCTCTGGAAAATCAATACAGTCCTTACATAGAGTGCTATTACTTTTGAAACTTTCTGATGAGAATCTGTTGGCAGATTTTGGGGAAATACAAGACTTGTATCAAACATTGATAAGGAGTAAGATATTGGATATGTGTTGGAGGTGATATAATGAAATACAAGGTGAATCTACAAAAGACAGACGAGGGTTATTCCATATGGGTTCCTGGACTTCCAGGTTGTTGGTCTCAGGGAAAAACAGAGGTAGAAGCCATGGAAAATATTAAGGACGCTATACAGGCTTATTTAGAAACAGTGGAAGAATTAACCAAAGACAAAGAATCACGATATGTAGAAATTGCAAATGCCTAAATTATCAGGAATAAATCATCAACGGGCTGTTAAAGCTTTTAAAAAAGCAGGCTTCTGGGCTGCACGGGAAGGCAAACATATTACAATGACTAATGGTGAACGCATCATCACAATTCCGAGAGCAAACCCTATCAATGCCCTTACAATGGCTGGTATCGTGAAAGATGCCGGATTTACGATTGATGAATTCAAAAAACTTTTGTAGTTATCTAAAAAAATACCTTTTACACGTATCACTCTGTCAATAGAGCTGGAACATACACAAAACCTGACCTTGATACTCCTTGATGATCTGCGGACTTTCTGTGCCTTGGTAGAGCAGAGGGTTTAACCAATAAGACCAATCAAACCAATCAAACAGATTCTCAATTCTAACAAATCCCTTGATAATCTCCCTGTTATGAAGTAATTTCTCACTGATTCAGCTATCAGCTCTTAGCTGTCAGCCATGAACCATCAGCTATATTTGCAGGAGGAATAAATGCTATTTTCAAAAATGTTCATTCCCACAATGAAAGAGGTTCCGAAAGAAGCGGAGGTTGCAAGCCATAAACTGATGCTCAGGGCCGGGTATATCAGGAGGCTTGCATCAGGGATCTATACGTGGTTGCCCATGGGACTTAAATCATTAAGGAAAGTGGAACAGATTATAAGGGAAGAGATGAACAAAAAATGTGCACAGGAAATCCTCATGCCTGTTGTTCAGCCTAAAGAATTGTGGGTGGAGAGCAAAAGGTGGGAAAAATACGGTAAGGAGCTCCTGAGATTTATTGACAGGAACGACAGGGAATTGTGCCTTGCCCCTACCCATGAAGAGGTTGTTACCGACCTGGTGAGGAGGGAGGTAAGGTCATATAAGGAATTGCCACTTAACCTCTATCAGATCCAGACGAAGTTCAGGGACGAGATCAGACCGAGGTTCGGGGTCATGAGGGGCAGGGAATTTTCCATGAAAGACGCTTACAGCTTCGATATGGACGAGACAGGCGCTGAGAGGAGTTACATGGATATGTATGATGCCTATGTAAACATATTTACGCGCTGCGGGTTGCGATTCAAACCAGTAGAGGCAGATACAGGGCAGATTGGCGGAAGTTTTTCCCATGAATTCATGGTCCTTGCCGATACCGGAGAAGATACTATTATTTCGTGCGATACATGCGGCTATGCGGCAAATCTGGAAAAGGCCGAAGCAGGTTTTGTCGGCAGGGAAAAGCGGGTCAGGAATGGCAATTACAGGCGCGTAGAAACACCCGGGCAGAGAAAGGTGGAAGAGGTCGCTTCTTTTTTACAGGTAATGCCCGACAAGCTCCTCAAGACAATGATCTACAGGACGGATAAAGGCACTATCGGTGTACTCGTAAAGGGAGACAGGGAGATAAACGAAACAAAACTGGTAAACCTCTTATCCCTCGATTATCTCGAACTCGCAGATCCCTGTATCATAGAAGAGGTTACGGGTGGCCCGCTTGGTTTTTCCGGGCCTATCGGTCTCAAAATTCCTCTTTATGCAGACAGTGATGTACAATCCATGGAAGACTTTGTTATAGGCGGGAACGAAGAGGATGTTCATGTCGTTGATGTTAATGTCGATGATTTTAAGGTTGAGGGTTTTTATGCCCTGAAGGTGGTGAAGGATGGGGATCTCTGTCCGAAATGCAAAGGAACACTATTATCCACAAGAGGGATAGAGGTGGGCCATATTTTTAAGCTTGGCCTGAAGTACAGCGAGGCCATGAACGCCACATTTCTTGATAAAGACGGCAAGGAAAGGCATATGGTCATGGGCTGTTACGGCATAGGTGTAGGCAGGACTGTCGCTGCCGCAATAGAACAGGGTTATGACGAAAACGGGATTGTGCTCCCTATCGCTATAGCGCCTTTTGAGGTAAATGTGCTGCCTGTGAACAATACTCACGCTGAAAGCATGGAACTGGCTGATAACGTATATAAGGCTTTAATGGGTAAAAACATTGATGTTGTGATGGACGACAGGGATGAGCGTCCGGGGGTCAAATTTAAAGACTGTGACCTTATTGGTATACCCTTAAGGGTAACCATAGGCGAAAGAAATTTAAAAGAAGGGTATGTTGAATTAAAGGTAAGGAATGAGAAAGAATCTCAAAAGATAAAGAAGGAAGACATCATCGGGAGGGTCGTAAGCTATGTTGAAGAGTCTAAATCTATGTGAGTTCACACCCAAAGAAGAGATAGAGAACAGGATCATAGAGTTTAAAAAAAGGATGGCAGAGCACGGGTTCTCCTTTGCGGTCATCATTCAGAATGTGGATTTATTCTATTTTACCGGTTCTTTACAGAATGCTATCCTTGTTGTTCCTCTTGACGGGGAACCGGTTTTTTTTGTGCTGAAAAACTTAAACAGGGCAGTTGTTGAGACATCTCTCAAGATAACACCTATAAAAAGGGACAAAGACGTTAAGGATATCCTTGCGGATATGAAGGTTTTAAAGGGCAGGGGAGGTATGGAACTTGATGTTGTTCCTGTAACGGTTTTTGAGCGGTGGAAGAATATTCTCGGCTACGACAATATAACTGATATTTCCCGGTTAATTAAAGATGTAAGGCTGATAAAAAGCCCCTTTGAATTAGAACAGATAAAAAGATCAGGCGAGATTATCGGCCATGTTTTTAAAAAGGCAAAGGAAGTCATCAGGGAAGGTGTAAGGGAGATCGATATTGATGCAGCCCTTCTCGCAGAAGGGAGAAGGATGGGGCATCAGGGTCTTTTGCGGATGAGGGGCATGAATCAGGAAATGATGAGCTGCTATGTAACCCATGGATACTCTGCCACAATATCTTCAGGGGCTGATGTGCCCATATCAGGCGTAGGCATTACACCTGCTATTGGTCAGGGCGCTTCAATCAACAGAATCGGGAGAGGAGTTCCTGTTCTCGTTGATTACGGCGGCGGGTATAACGGTTATATTACGGATGAAACAAGGGCATTTGCTGTGGGAGACATGAAAGAGATTTTCAGAAAGGGACATGCTGTGGCGGCAGACATCATCGAGGACGCCATGACATTTGGAAAAGAGGGTGTCGCTGGAACGGAGATATTTATGAGGGCATTGCAGAGAGCGAAAAAGGAAGGATTTGAAGATTATTTCATGGGTCATGGCGAGGGAAAGGTTGGCTTCATAGGACATGGGCTGGGACTTGAGATAAACGAACTTCCCGTCATAACCCCGAGACACAACATAATGTTAAAAGAGGGTATGGTCTTTGCCTTTGAACCAAAGTTTATAATACCAGGAGAGGGTGCAATAGGCATTGAAGTGGATTTCATTGTGCGGAAGGGCCGGCTGGAGAGGGTAACGGATACTTCCATGGACATCGTATATGTGTAAAGGAAAGGGTTCAAGGGGTCAAGGGTTCAAGGGGTCGAGGGGTGGGGAACATACTTTTTTAATTCAAATCCGGAGGCGCTGCTATATTCAACATATGAACAATACCGGATGATGTCACCGGTGTTAAAATATTGTTGTGTTATATCACCTGATTGGCGTTCAAATGCATCAAGCATATGTGAATGTCCCAATATGAGCACATCGTACCCTTCATCAAATTTTTTTAATGCATATTTTCTGAAAAGGTCAATTGCTTTATTATTATAAGACTTCTTTCTGCTGGATAGAAAGACCCTTGCCATAGTGGCGATTGACCATGTAATGTCCGGGCCAAGGGTATCCATTACTTTACTTACAAAGGGTGTTTTAAGGAATTTCGTGAGGTAAAACTTGCTGATTTCGTAACCATGTGCTATGTAGGTTTTTTTCCCTTCGATATCCATAACAACACTATGAGTACATCGTATGCCTGTATAATTTTTAAAGAAATTCCCCATGTGGAACTCATGATTGCCTTCAATGAAATACACCGTTTTTCCCTTTTTAACCAGGTTTTTAAGAGAGTCTACGATACTTTTGTACCAGGGAAATATGTATCCGTCATAGCCATGATAAAATTCGAATAGATCTCCCAGTACGAAGACCATGTCTGCATCGTGGCACACATCATCTATGAATTTCTCGACAAATCCTATTTTTTGAATGTCATTTTTATCGAGATGGGCATCGGAGAAGAAGACAGCTTTCATTTTTGCAAATGCAGATATTCACGCAGGGCTTCCTGCCATGACCTCATGGTAATGCCCGTATCTCTCTGAAGTTTGGAAATGTCATAGACAGAATTTACCGGACGTTTTGCCTTGGTTTTGTATGTACCCGATGTTGTTGGATTGAGCGGAATATCTATGCTCAACAGGGTAAAAATCTCTTTTGTAAACCCGTACCATGTGGTAGAACCGCTGTTTGATATGTGATAAATACCGGACCTGTTGTTTTCTATAAGCGCCCTCAGGGGTTCACCGACATCCTTCGCATAGGTGGGGGTACCTTTCTGATCGTTGACGACTTCAACGCGTCCTTTTTCCCTGGCAACTCTTGTAATCTTGGTGATAAAATCGCCGCCACCCAGGGCGCCTCCATAAAGCCATTCTGCACGCATAATGAGGGCCGAAGGATTATTTCTCCTGATCTGCATCTCGGCTGAAAGCTTTGATCCCCCGTATACCGACTGTGGGTTCGGGATATCCTCCTCATTGTAAGGGGAGTCCCTGGTGCCGTCAAAAACATAATCTGTGCTGAAATGGACAAGCTTAACCCGGTATTTTTCGCAGAGTTCAGCAATAATTCCCGCGGCATCGCCGTTTACTTTCTGTGCAATCTCGGGGATATCCTCACAGCCATCTACGTTGGTGATGGCGGCGAGATTAATAATGACATCCGGTTTATGCTCCTCGATGAAGGTCTCGCCCTTTTCCTTGTTTGTGATGTCCCATTCGTCAATATCCACGGTAATCATTTCATGGTAACGACTGAAAGTCGGTAAAAGATTGCTTGCCAACATGCCTTTGCCGCCGGTTATTATAATCTTCATCTGTTTTTATACATCCTCTCGTAATATGTTATGTACTCACCACTCCTGATTCTCTGCCACCATTCTTTGTTATCGATATACCACTTTACCGTATCTTCCATTCCTTTTCCAAAGTCAAATCTTGTCTTGTAACCCAATTCGTTTTTCACTTTTGTGGAGTCTATGGCATACCTTCTGTCATGGCCGAGCCTGTCTGTTACGTATTGTATAAGCGAATGAGGCTTGCCGAGGATATCAAGGATAAGTTTTACAATCTCGATATTGGCCCTTTCGTTTTCTCCGCCGATATTGTAAACCTCGCCTTCCACTCCTTTGTGGAGTACGGTATCAATTGCCTCGCAGTGGTCTAATACGTGAATCCAGTCACGGATATTCATGCCGTCACCGTACACAGGCAATGCAATGTCCGCAAGGGCATTTGTGATTATGAGAGGTATCAGCTTTTCAGGGAACTGGTATGGCCCGTAGTTGTTGGAGCACCTTGTGATAACGACAGGCGTCCCGAACGTTTTAAAATATGCCATTGCGAGCATATCTGCTGAAGCCTTGGATGCCGAGTAGGGGCTGTTTGGAGAAATGGGCGTATACTCGGTGAATTTACCTTCTTTTCCCAGGGAACCGTAAACTTCGTCCGTTGATATCTGAACAAACCGTTTAATGCCCTTTTTCTTTGCAATTTCCAGGAGATTGAATGTGCCGTTAATGTTTGTCTGTATGAATTCATCGGGGTTCATGATACTTCTGTCAACATGCGACTCCGCCGCAAAATTGATAATAGTATCAATCTTTGAGGTATCAAAAATATTTTCCAGAAGATGCCTGTCAATAATATCTCCCTTTATAAAGGAATACCTCCTGTCGTTTTCAATATCTTTTAAGTTTTCAAGGTTGCCCGCATAGGTAAGCTTGTCGAGATTTATTATGCTGTAAGGATATTTTGACAGCATATACCTTACAAAATTACTCCCGATGAAACCACAGCCCCCTGTAACCAGGATATGCGTATTATCCATCCTTCCTCTCCCATTTGTAGGGTATGTCCTTTGTATGGGCCTCCTTCCTGTATTCGTCAGGCTGCTGCCGCTTGTAGGTCTCAGTGGGGGCATTGAGGATCAGGGCTTCTTCATCACTGATGCATTTCCATCCGTGGTAGATCATCTTTGGAACCCTCACAACGGCCGGATTGTATTCTCCGATAAAGAATTCATTCACATCGCCTTTTGTGGGTGAATCTTCCCTGTCGTCATAAAGGACGAGTTTCAACATTCCTTTGACGCAGCAGATGAGATCATCCTGTATCCTATGGTAATGCCAAGCCTTGACTACACCAGGGTAGGTTGTTGTTAAATAGACCTGACCAAATTTGGTAAAGATTTCGTCATCATCCCGTAAAATCTCCATTAATCTTCCCCTTTCGTCGGGGACAAACTTTAACTGTTTGTATATGACATCCTTAATCATGAAAACCTCCTTCTTATAGTATGGAGCATAGAGCAGGGGCGGTTCGCGAACCGCCCTTACATCTATCCGCTGAACGCTGCCCGCTCTACGTTATCGATGTTATTCGCTCCCGTTTGCGATACCAGTATGTTGGCACGTAATAATGATTCAAATGTACCGGCATCGGTCCACCAGCCGCGGAGCATCTCCCACGTCATTGTCCCGTTTTCCAGATACGCATTATTCACATCAGTAATTTCAAGTTCACCGCGATCAGATGGTTTAATGGTTTTGATAAAATCGAATACCCTGCCGTCATATAAATATATGCCGATAACAGCAAGGTTGCTTTTTGGCGCCCTCGGTTTTTCCACGATGCTTATAAGTTCCCCGTCGCTGATTTCAGCTACACCAAATCTTTCAGGATCAGGCACCTCCTTGAGGAGGATTTTTGCGCCTTTATCCTGTTTTTCGAAGTCCCTTACCGCTTTCACAATATTATTTTCAATAATATTGTCACCCAGAACAACACATATTTTTTCACCTTCAGCGAACCACCCTGCCATGGACAGGGCGTCTGCTATTCCCCCTTCTCCCTCCTGATATGCGTAATGAATGTGTGTGAGCCCGAACTCCTTCCCGTTCCCCAGCAGCCTCAGGAAATCGCCTGCATAATTGCCCCCGGTCACTATCATGATATCTGTTATCCCGGCGTTTACCAGTGTCTGGATGGGATAATACACCATGGGTTTATCGTATATCGGCAACAGGTGTTTGTTTGTTATCTTTGTAAGAGGATGCAATCTTGTCCCCAGTCCTCCAGCCAATATTATTCCTTTCATAGAAACCTCCTTAATTAAATCACTGCATGTTTGTGATACCTGCAAGATCCAAGGAAAGCCGGAAGGTTGTATCATTCGGCCTCGTTGACTGAATCAGGGCAAACGTGACGGCCCAGCATTTAGGGCGATAAGTGAGTTGATAGAGCGTATCAAGCACTGTAGTGTCTTTAAAGGAATACCGTATCTGATATTTCCCTTCAAAAGATTTATAAAATCCTCCCACATCAGAAAAAAGTTCATTGCTTAAATCGCTGGTATAATAATGAGAGAGGTTTAACCAGTAAATACCAGGATATTTATGACTCAAAGTATTTCTCATAATGGCAAGGCCATCACCGCTTGTGTTGATAGTAGTTTGGTTGCTATACATGAAATTATCTACAGGATACAACGTAAATCTGGCCCTGATATCGGAAACCCTGTTCCCGTATCCATCGTACAGCGTTGAAGGTTCTAAGTTGCCCGAGAGTCCGTATGTCTGTTCTATCTCAAGGAGGGACAATTCTCTGGATTTTTGATCAGACATTGAATTGAGATAATGGTTCAGAGAATAGGTAATGGTATTTGTATTGTACATCCTGTCATAAGGGTCGATGTTAGGGATACCGCTGAATGATGTGTTCGGGATGAATGTATATGACAACCTGGGTTTTATAACGCTCTGCATTTCGCCAATCTTGAGGATATCGGTATAATAGTTTTTCAGGAACTGTACATTTGCATCTCCTTCTACCTTGGCTGTTTGGCGAATGTTTGTCTGGTTGCTCATGGTATCGGATTTTGAAATCCCATAGCCTGTTTCATAGAGGGTGCCATTAATGAGGAAATTGATTCCATTCCAGGAAAGAGGCATCCTCAACCTTGGTTCGAAACTTAATCGTGTATAGTTTGCACCTTCAGCCCTGTTGAAATTTGTAAGGCCTGCAAAGATGTCTGTATAAAACCTCTCTTTCAAAATAGGCATATACTCTGTAAAGAAGGAAATGGAGGGGAGATATTGAAATACATAGTCGTTATTCTTTTGGACTAAATTTTTGAAGTATGACGCTTCAAAGGTGAGGAGTGATTTCGGAAGGGGTTTTTCAAGGTATGCTGTCGATTTTATGAGATTTTCGCTCCTCTCGGCCGCTGTTTTTCCAAAGTCTACAAGATAATTAATATCTGAGATATAATTGGCATTTATTTTGAAAGTTAAATCCTTCATCATGACCTGTTCATGCTTGGACTTTATCTGGTAACGGGTGTTGTCATATGCCCTGTCGCTGATAATTGATGAATAGAAAGTTCCTTTAAAATCTTCCGAAAGGGCATACCGGAACTCAGCCCCCGGCTTAATGCCCCTGTCTCCGAAATAATCAAGATAGAAAGTAACGTCTTTATCTTTAGAGATTGCCCAGAAATAGGAGGTATTAATCATCATGCCATTCCTGCTTGAAAGTGCAAACCCCGGCATAAGGAATCCTGACTCCCTTTCTGTTTTAACAGGGAACATCCCCCAGGGGAGGTAAAAAACAGTGGTGTTCAGTATCTGGAACTTTACCCCTTTTGTTTGTGCATATCCCGCAAGGGTTACATCTACGTCGCTTGCCAGAAACTTCCAAGCCGGTCTTTCACCTTCACATGTGGTTATCTCGCCGTTTTTGATTTTGTATTGTGATTCCCCGACCTTGTTGATATGCTCACCCGCAATCTGGAATCCGCCCTTTTTAATGAATATTTTCCCTTTTTCAATGGATCCCATTTTAGTAATGAGATTCAGCTGGAGTTTTTCGCATTCTATAATGTCTTCTCCGTCCTGAAGGACGACATTTCCTTCCGCAAAGATTTCTTTGGCATTGTCGTCGAATATGACAGAATCGGCATTTAAAATCCTTGTTCCTTCCTTGACGTCCACGTCCCCTTTGGCGATGTATATATTTTGTTCTTTTTTATGTTCTAAAAAACGTGCTGATATGTCTATCTGGTTTGAGAGGGAGGATTTATAGTCCAACATTTTAGCATGAGTGGTAAATGGCGACAGAAGAATAGTGATTAAAAAAAAGGCTATGCTAAAATATTTCATGGATTATCTGCCTTGCCTCACCTATTGTGTATAACGAACCGGTGATTAAAATCAAGTCATTGTCGCCTGCAACATTTTTTGCTCTTTCTAACGCGCTTTTTACATCTTGCGTATAGAATACAGTTGAGTGGTTGACCTGACTTAACTTACTCAACGGTATTAATGGTTTCAATGCGTCGGGGGAAAGCGCCCTTTCCATATCCGGTTTTGTAATTATAATCAAGTCCATGAGTGGGACAATCTCTTCGAGCATCTTTTTGTATTCTTTATCCTTCATAACACCAAAAACCAATATTTTCTTTTTTTCTGTGTGGTGAGTCCTGAAAAATTCAGACAATACGTGCATTCCGCCCAGATTATGTGCCCCATCCAAAATAATCATCGGTTTTTCTCTAACGACTTCAAGCCTTCCATGCCATTGAACACGTGACATACCCCGGTAAATGGATTCATCGTTCACATGAAAACCAAGCGGCGAGATGACCTCAGTTGTACATAATGCCATAGCTGCATTTATACATTGATGGTCTCCCTGAAGATTAATAAAAATATCCTCGAAATGCTTGCTTAAGCCCTGATAGGCCATTACCTGGTCTCTCTTCTTCTCGTAGCGGAAGTCTCTGCCGAGTTCATAGACGGAACCGTTATGATGTTCTGCTACTTCCTCAACAACCATTCTGGCAATGTCTTTTGCACCGGTGATGACCGGCACCCTGTCTTTTATTATACCAGCCTTTTCCCGCGCTATGTCCGTAATATTATTACCAAGGTATTCTGTATGGTCAAGCCCCACATTTGTTATAATGCTTGCGAGAGGTTCTACGACATTTGTTGAGTCGAGCCTCCCCCCGAGGCCGACTTCAATCAGGGCTATATCAATATTCTTTCGATAAAAATATTCAAAGGCAAGGGCGGTGGTAAAGTCAAAAAAGGTAAAGAACCGGTTGCTGTCTTTTCTTTCGATCTTCTCTCGGATAAATGCAGTTAATTCTACAATTTCTTCTTCCGTAATCTCCTCTTCATTAATGGTGATTCTCTCGGTGAAGGACATAAGGTGCGGAGATGTATATTTACCAACACAATATCCGCCTTCTTTTAAAATATACGAAAGCATGGATGCAACGGAACCCTTGCCGTTTGTCCCTCCGATATGAACAGCCTTAAGTGTCTTGTGGGGATTATCTATGAGATTGAGAATCCACGTTATATTTTCGAGGCCGAAGACGATACCGAATTTTTCGAGGTTATAAAGATACCTCAGGGTATCGTTGTATTCCTTCATGTTATCAGGGATAATATCTGGTGCAGGCGCTGTTTCAGCTCTTTCCTCGGTGAAATCATGTCGATCATTCCATGATCCAGTAAAAATTCAGCCCTCTGGAATCCTGGAGGAAGCTCTTCTTTTATAGTTTCTTTTATAACCCTCGGGCCTGCAAAACCAATCATTGCTTTGGGCTCAGCGATGATAATATCCCCCAGCATGGCCATGCTCGCCGTTACGCCACCCAGTGTGGGGTCTGTGAGCACTGTCAGGTAGGGAATGCCAAGCGATTTTAACCGGTAGATTGCGCCTGATACCTTGGACATTTGCATGAGGGATATAATACCTTCCTGCATACGCGCGCCGCCTGATGAGCAGAAAACAATGACAGGCGTTTTTGTGCTTGCGCCTTCTTCAAGTGTTCTTGTGATTTTTTCTCCCACTACTGAACCAAGACTGCCGCCCATAAAGGAGAAATCAAATATTGCAGCCACCACCTCAATCCCGTTTATCTTGCCTCTTCCGCATATCATGGCATCTTTCTTTTTCAATAATTCCTGTGTTTCTTCGAGCCGGGTTTTATAGGATTTCGTATCCTTGAATTTCAGAAAATCAACGGGTTCAATATTATTGAAGAGCTCGGAAAAGGTGCCCTTGTCAAAGGTCAGGGTGATCCTGTTTTCAACAGTGATAGGGAAATGGTATAAGCATTTCAGGCAAACGTGCTGGTTCCTTTCCACCTCTTTTTTGTATAGAAGCTCCTGGCAGGAACTGCATTTTATCCAGAGGGATTCTTCTTTGCCAGCATTCTTTATCTCTTTCTGGATATCTATCTCTTTGTGCGGTTTTATCTCTTTTTCTTTTTTTCTGAACAGTGACATGCTATTTCTCTCTTGAAATTTGGATAGAAAACTACCAAAATAAGTATATCATGTCAATAGAAAGGGTTTCCATACAATCCGCCTATGTAATTGAAGGCGTTTTGAAAAAAAACCGGAAAGAGGCCGGTGTTGTTATTTGCCACCCTCATCCGCTTTACGGCGGAAGTATGCACAATAATGTTGTAGACGCAATCGAAGAGGGGTTTTCATCAAAGGGGTTTACCACGCTGAGATTTAACTTCAGGGGTGTCGGGATGAGCGGGGGTTTTTATGATGAGGGGGAGGGAGAGGTGAGTGATCTCATTGCCTCATGGGATTTCTTAAAAGCCCGGCTTGATGACAATGCCTGTATCGTGCTTGCCGGCTATTCCTTCGGCGCGTGGATATGCAGCAAGGCAGCCGTAAAGGTTAACAATATTGCTGCTATGTTCCTTGTAGCGTATCCTTTTGCATTCTACGAAACGACCGAATTGAAGCAATTCAATAAAAAGATATATTTTGTCGGTGGCGAGCATGATGACATCTCTCCTGTGGATGCCCTGTTAAAGTTTTATAAGGAGTTCCCTGTAGTCGAGAAATACCTGAAAATCATTTCCACCGACCACTTTTATGGGAGAAAAGAACAGGAAATAATAGAATTCATCAAAGAAAACGTCCAGTTATGATTCACAACGCAAGTTCTCTAAAATGCAAAGGCCAGCCCCATTATAGGACCATGGATAGTCATATTGTATCTGATACTGCTTGTCCCCGCCTTGTAGTCCACATAGAGAGCCCGGTATCCAAGTAAGCCAGTAATGTCTTTTGTAAAACGATAGCCGAATACACCCAGTGCATTCCAACTGAAATCAGAGCCGACGCTAAAGCCTCCAACATCACCCCGTATGTTAAATAACAGTTTTTCTGTGATATCTGCAGTGAGACAGCCACCGATGAATGGGTCAAGCCACTGGGTTGTCTTAGAAGGATTTATGGTGCTGCTCGTATCCAGGTTGGCGCTTAAATACCAGAAACGACCGCCTCCCAGGGCGTCAACGGTTATTGACCGTTTCCCTTTTTCCTCAAGAGACCACTTTCCGAGTTGGTATGTTCCACCGAACTCGACCAGCCACTGTTCAACCTGCATTCTCACATCTCTGCCATCTTTGAGTGTCCCGCTTTGAGACAGCTTCAGGTAGGTTGGGTCAATAAAGAATCCCCATTTCCCTTTTTGAGCCTCAAAGTGTACCTGGCCTGCTAAATCCATATCTCGAAGAATATCCGAAAAGTTTATTTTTGAGTCTGCAGTATAGTTACGGACTGTCGCCTTCGTATCCATGGCGGTCAGCCAGGCATAGGGGATAAGACGGAATTCCCACGTGTTTCCATCGGTAGATGAAGACCTACTCTCAGTTGTTGAAACGTTTGGGCTGGAACCCGGTGGTGGAGCGTTTTGGCTGTAAGCCGGTAGTGCAGCAAACACAAATGCCAGAACGCATAATATCGACGCTGCCTTGTTTCTCATATCAATTCCTCCAATTTCTGGGTTATAGTGCTCCCCATGGAAAACCCCAAGTACATTTGCCTTTTTTACTCCAAAAAAATAATTACTTGCCTATCGGTGTTCCTAAGTTCTTAATCTTATCCTGCATTTCAGGGCTCAATTGTTTCACAAGCTCCGCATTGTACGAACCGGTGGGCATTGGCTTTATACTTGGATCTCCGGTTGGATTATTAGTATATATATTAGTATTGATTATCTGCTGCGTTGCGACAGCATAAGAACGCGATTTCGCAGCGGGTGTTCCGTCTTTGACTGCCGGATCAACGTCGGTCGTGACGATTGAAATTGTATTGTCGCTGTTGAGGAAGATCTCAAAAGTGCGGAACTGCTGAGGGAAATCCCTTAATGATGAGGTTTCAACCTGCCAGAAACTATTTTCAGGGGTGGTACCGGAAAATGCTTTAACGTTATTTAAATGACGATGTCCAGCAATCCACATGATGAAATTCGGATGTTTTTGAAGTTCATTAATCAGATCCGTCTGGGATACAGCATTTCTATTATCGTTCCACCAACCAAGCTCGGAACCGGACTTTTCGACGCCTATCGGTACGTGCGCAGCGATGATCATGAGCTGACCGGCAGCCTGACCATCCGCAAGTTCTTTTTTAAGCCAGGCATAACGTGTCTGGTCAAGAAAGCCGTGCCCATGGATGTCGACAGAGCCATCGTCTTCCCTTTGGGTATCGTCGAGCACGATAACCCTGATCGGTATATTCGACTTCGGCGCGAAGCTATAACAGGCAAAGCCTTTTTCTTTGTTGGGGTCGACCAAGTTGAAACCGTGACCGACCGGATTTGAAGATGTTGTAAAAAATTCTTTCATCCACTCCGTTCTCAAAAGTGAACGGCGGTCCGGATCGGCTACAACCTTCGGAGCGCTGCTGAACTTTCCGACAGGTCCTGCGCCTACAATGTCACCGTAAGGAGTCGAACCATCGAGTACGCCCATATAGTAATCAGGTTTGCTTATGTTTCTCGGGTCGGCGAGGACATCTCCCGTAGCGATGACCGTGTCGCTGATGTATGATTGTCGAAGGAATGCGTTCACAGGGATTGAACCAATCCAGAAATGATCGTGGTTGCCGAGGGCCTGATACCAGGGGATCGTCTTATCAAGCCCTGCCGCCTTGTAAGGCTTCTGATAATCGATGGTGTCGGCTCCGACATGAGCACCGGAACTTGGGGTGATGACCTTGCCGTCAAGGACATCGATATACCACCTTAGTTCGTTGTACTGAGTGCTGTTGCAGGTGTCGCCCAGGGAGATGCCGAAATCAATCGGCGATTTTTTATGCAGGGCGTTTACCGTCTGAACGGCTGCGTCGAGAACATGAGTTGTATACGGCATAATCGGTGAATATATCGAAGTAACAAATGACCATGGCGCTTTGCCCATCGACGGGTAAATCAATTGTTGAAGATAGATCAACTGAGAAGGAGATTCTTTGTCGGTGATATGGATGTCGGTTATGGTAAAGAAATTCAAAAGTTTTGCTTTTTTAGTTACGGCTGAACCGTCATAAAGAGCCGGCATGATATCGGTTCGCTTTCCGTCATCGATACCTTTGCCATCCTTCCAGGCGCCATAGCCGTATTGATTGTATTTTGAAACCTCATCAAGAAGAATCGTCACCGAAGGTGTTGGGGCAGGCATGACCGTCCTCTGGCGCGTCGTAGAAATATCGGAAACAATCGGGTATCCTTCGAGCTGACTTTGATTTCTGACGACGCTTTTTGAACATCCCGATGAAGAGAAAATCAGCGTGCCCATTAAAAAGGCTAAACAGAACTTTTTGTATTCATAAGATGATTTCATAAAACTCCTCCTCCGTTACTGGGGCTTGCGTCGCCCCCTCTTCGAGCAAAGCCCGAAGAGACTTCCCTTCTCGCTCGCTGTGCGAGCTATTTCATAAATTGCCGCTAATGCACTTGCCTTCATACGTTATTAACCACTTTTCATTCAACTTTTGACAATATCTAATCATCCACAGGGCATTTTCGTTTTTTTCAATAGTAACCCTTTGATATTGATTTGATCTTCCCCTGAAATTTGATAAGAACTTGCTTTCCGTTAAAGGAAGTATAGGGTCGCCACGCTTGTATGTCAATGAAAAACTGGCCACAAAATGCGGGGTTGCGAGTTGATTTATACGTGACGGATATACCGAAGTTTTCATCCTCTTTAGAAATTGCTGCCTCTTTTTCACGATGCGTTATGATTGGATGTATTCATCCCGGGAGTAATCGGGGCCCCGATAAAGGTGATCGTCATTCGTTTCCGATTGAAAGTATGTAGTTTCGTCAACTTTACCAAATGCTTGGCTACAGCACGCGAGCGGTTGTGGATGTGCCTTCATCTGTGCTGACATTGGGGTTGTCTGTACCCGCTCCTCTACCAAAGCACAGAAAGTCCGCAGATCATCAAGAAGTATCTCAAAGTCCGGTTTCATATACTGGACGGTGTCCATCTCCATATATGATCTGAAGGATCGTAAGACGGCAATCTGTTTTGTCAGGGGTATGGGCTTTGGACGGACGGGCCATCCTAATATCTGACCCCCTATGGTTTCCCTTTGCTCTTCGTATCGCTGAATCTTTCCTTGAAGACAGGTGCAATGAGATTGTCCACCGGTGCGTAGTCATCGGTAATCACAACGGAGCGCCGGTTCCGGACCATATCATTCACAAGGGTTTCGGGAACGACTACCGATGTGACATCATCCTTCCACTTTGCCTTTGCGTAGACTTCAAAACTTTTCATATCCACATTGCCGGTGCTTGCTAATACGATAAACGTGGATCTCTTTTTGCGTTTAAAGTTAGGCTCTGTCGAAATAAGATGGACATTTTTCCCCCCAAAGACTTCCCGTAATGTCCTGATATAGGAAGGGAGGAAAGAGCCTTCGAGAAGCTTATCAATGATGTTTGTCATGACAATGCCGCCGGGATTCAGGATATTTTTAATCTGCTGAGCAAATTCCTTTGTGGTCAGGTGGTAAGGTATAGAAAGGTCATTGAAGGCGTCTGTCAGGATCAGATCGTATTTTTCGCTGCAATTCATGACAAACCATCGACCGTCGGTATTATATGATCTGATGCGTGTCCCTTTGTCCATCTCTTGTAGTTTATAGGCTATTTTTGTGACCTCAGGGTCTATCTCCACCACATCGATCTGCGCCTCCGGGTATCGCAGTTCCATGTATCTTGGGAAGACATAGCCGCCACCCCCGATGGAGAGGCTCTTGAAAGGTGTGGTCTTTTTGAATCTCCACCTCAGTACTTCATCATAGACCTGTTCGTATTCATACTCCATGTGGAAGGGATCAGAAGGCACAATATAGGCATGAACAAGATAGTCGAGCGCCATTGACAGGACCGGGGTCTCCCCGTCTTCGCTGGTCTCTTTGTTGACAAGTATGGTATAGTAGGCGCTTTCTTTGTAAAGATGGGCGCCTGGAAAAGGAGAAACGCTATAGACGAGCATATAGAGGACAAAAAGTGAAGGGATTGCGGCTATAAGAAAGACTATGAGCACCTTCATGGGTCTCAGGAGCCCCCCCGTCAGAGCTGCCATGAGGATTAAAAGAACACCTGTGAAAAAGATGATTGCTCTCATGTCTACCGTTCCCACAAGAAAGAAGCCGGCAGCAAAAGTACCTGCGATGGCCCCCAGCGTTGAAAAGGCATACATCTTCCCGATTGTATCGCCTGTTCTGGAAAGGTTTTTCAAGGTCAGCCTCACTGCCACCGGGGAAATTGTGCCCAATACGCACGCAGGGATAAAAAAGATGATTGCGGTAACGAGAAGAATCATTGCCATAAACGGCAGAGGAATGTCATATGTCATAGCATGGTCTGTTATAGGCACTATCAAAAGGACCATAATGCCGGACACAAGGAGGATGATGTCCAGGGTCTTCCTCAGGGGAAACCGGTCGGCAATTTTACCGCCGATATATGCACCAAGGCTGATGCCCGCAAGAATTACCCCTATGATGCTTGTCCATGTGTAGATTGACACCCCGAGATAAGGGGCCAGCATGCGACCTGCTATAATTTCTATTACCATGGTGCAGAGGCTGGCAATAAATACGATAATGTAGGATTCAAGAGTCTTCATGGTTTGCCCTGATCCCGGAGATTCTCACAGTTGCACCGGGGGTACAGCCGGATTACCTTGATCGGGAAGCATTATATCCACATATCATATCAAACTGTAGCCATGCAATGGGAAAATTGTCCTGCCTGCGTGCTTCTTGCACAGATAATTTTAAGATGATTTTAAATTATATTGACATGAAAAACACAGCTCGGTACAATTGAGAAATTTAATATAAGGAGGCATGCAGCAATGAAAAAACTGATCCTATTGGCAGTATTATTTACCTTTGCAATGGTGTGTTCTACGGAAAGTTTTGCCCGTACAATACCCCAAACCTCACAAACTGAATCTCAGCAGGCAGGAGCACAAAAACAGATGTTTGCTCAGGATGAAGGAGATGCGCCGAAAAAGGCAAAGAAGGCTAAGAAGGATAAGAAGGAAGATAAAAAACCAGCTAAGAAGTCGGCCAAGAAGGCCAAGAAAGACGAAGATTAGGCCGAGGTTGTTTCCGGCGTGACTCCGCGCGAGATGTGAAACCTTCATATAACAAGGTCTGGTTTGGCTTTTTAGCATATTTCAGCAGTTGTAGACACTGTGTCTACAACTGCTTTTTTTTTGCACAATAGGCGCCCGAAGTTAATAACAGATAAAATCGCTGCGTTGATTTGAGATGGTTTGCATTATTATATGGAGGTTTAACTATCCACCATTCACTGCCTTTATAAGATCGGGGCAGCATTCATAGCTGACAGCAAAGACCATAGGCATTTAAAGCCAGTTAATTACCTTCTAAATTTCTCATTCTTCTTGAATAGATAGCCCCTTTGTGCTAATTTTAACGACAGCTAACAGCTTAATTTAAAAGAGGTCAAACAACACTATGGACTACAAAGACACATTGAATCTGCCAAAAACACCTTTTCCCATGAGGGGAAACCTGCCTGTTAAGGAAAAGGAGATGCTGAAATTCTGGGAAGAAAATAAGGTTTATCAGAAGCTTGTCTGGAAGAGCAAGGACAGCCCTTCTTTTATTCTCCATGACGGTCCTCCCTATGCGAACGGGAACATCCATCTCGGCACAGCGCTGAACAAGATTCTCAAAGACATTATTATCAAGTCAAAATTCATGTCCGGCTACAGGTCAGACTATGTGCCCGGCTGGGACTGTCATGGATTGCCCATAGAACATCAGATAGAAAAGCAGACCAAAGAAAAGAAGCTTTCTTTGTCAAAACTGGAGATACGGCATAAATGCAGGGCTTACGCAGAAGGTTTCATCGATATACAGAGAAATGAGTTTAAAAGGCTCGGGGTTTTAGGAGATTGGGAACATCCTTATATAACAATGGATTACGATTACCAGTCGACCATTATCGAGGAGTTGCAAAAGTTCTTCGAGAGGGGCGAGGTGTATAGAAAGAAAAAACCCGTTCACTGGTGTATGAGCTGCATGACGGCCCTTGCAGAGGCTGAAATAGAATATGAAACAAAGAAGTCCAACTCTATTTATGTAAAATTCCCTTATATTGGCGAGAGAAAAGAGACGTTTCCAAATTATCCGGAAAAACCGGTTTTTATGCTTATATGGACGACAACGCCCTGGACGCTGCCTGCAAACCTGGCCATAGCAATAAATCCTGATTTTACATACATCTCCGTTGAAACAGAAGATGCCGTGTTGATCGTGCTGAAAGACCTGCTCGAAGACATCACCGCACGGGCAGGCATAAAAGATTGTAAGGTAATAGAAGAGATTGAGCCTGAAAGGCTGAAGGGGCTCAAGTTCAGACATCCCTTTGTGGAGAGGGATTCTGTAATCGTATTTGCTGATTATGTGGCGAATGATACAGGAACAGGGTCTGTCCACATTGCGCCGGGGCATGGCGAGGAAGACTACGAGACTGGGCTTGAATATGGGCTTGATGTCTATTCGCCGGTGAATGGCAAGGGCGAATTCATTGATGAAGTTGAATTTTTTAGGGGGATGAATGTATTCGACAGCAATCCTCATGTCATAAAGAAGCTGGAAGAACTTGGCCGGCTCCTGCACAAGGAGGAGATCGAGCATTCCTACCCTCATTGCTGGCGGTGCAAAAAGCCGGTAATTTTCAGGGCAACGGAGCAGTGGTTTATATCCCTTGACAGGAACGGATTAAGGCAGAACGGACTTGCTGAGATAGACAGGGTGGAATGGGTACCCTCATGGGGAAGGGACCGCATATACAACATGCTTCTTATGAGGCCGGACTGGTGCATTTCACGCCAGAGAACGTGGGGCATTCCTATTACAATTTTTTACTGCGAACAGTGCGGGGAGCCATTCTGGAGCAAAGAAACATTCCAGAACGTAATCAAGGCAGTCAGGGAATACGGCGCCGACGTGTGGTTCGAGAAGGAATCGTCCTTTTTTCTGCCCGGAGATGCCAAATGTGGCCATTGTGGCAATGGGACGTTTATCAAAGAAGAAGACATTACTGATGTTTGGTTTGATTCCGGTGTGAGCTGGGCTGCTGTGTGCAAGAAGAGGGGAGAGCTGAAATATCCGGCAGATATGTACCTTGAAGGGAGCGACCAGCACCGCGGATGGTTTCACAGCTCACTTTTGACATCTGTGGGCAATGAGCGCCATGCCCCCTATAAAACCGTGCTGACACACGGTTTCGTTGTGGATGGCACAGGGCGGAAGATGTCCAAATCTCTTGGGAACGTTATCGCCCCTGAGGAGATTATCGAGAAATACGGAGCAGAGATCTTGCGGCTCTGGGTTACCTATGAAGATTACAGAGATGATATAAAGATTTCCAAGGATATTATAAACCGGCTCATCGAAACATACAGGAGGATACGGAATACGTTGAGATTCCTCCATGCGAATATAAACGATGACTTTAACCCTGAAACCGATGCTGTGCCATATGAAAAGCTGTCATCCCTTGACAAATGGATGCTGTCGAGGCTGAACAGGCTTATTGACAGGGTTTCCAATGCCTACAATGATTATTCCTTCCATACAATCTATCATAGTCTGCACAATTTCTGTGCTGTAGACCTGAGTGCGCTCTATCTCGACATTGTAAAGGACAGGATATATGTGGAAAACAAAAATGCTGTAAAAAGAAGGGCATCCCAGACGGTGATTCTTGAAACGCTCATTTCATTTGTGAAACTTCTGGCGCCTGTATTGTCATCCACCGCTGAAGAAATGTGGTCATATCTAAGAGGTTATGTAAAGGAAGAGAGCGTGTTCCTCGCAACATTCCCATCAGTGCGGAAGGAATACATCAATACGGAAATCGAGGAAGAATGGGCAAAGATATGGGACATGAGGGAGCTGATCAATAAAAAGATTGAAGAGAAAAGAGTGGAAAAGGTGATAGGCCATTCCCTTGATGCCAAAGTTGTTATCACTCTGCCGGAAAATGAGTACCTTTTATTAAAAAAAGTGGGCGAAGAACTGAAAGATATTATTATTGTGTCTCAGGTCGAACTTCAACAAGGGGATGAGGTAGACATTGCCGTCCGGAAGGCAGAGGGTGAAAAATGCGAACGATGCTGGCAGTATACGACGGAAATGACTATTTCTGAAAAATTCCCCCGCGTGTGTAAGAGATGCGAAAGTATCTTGTCTTCCTTGTAGTCCCGGCAATCTTTCTCATTGACAGGCTCACGAAGATACTCATTGTTCAAGATGTCGATTATCTCGGGAGTATCACCATTACCCCATTTTTTTCAATAGTCCATGCAAGAAATTATGGCGGGGCTTTCAGCCTGTTATCACAGCACCCCTTTGCAAAATATATCTTTACGCTCCTCCCTCTCGCTATTATCGGGGTTCTGATTTACGTTGTCCTTGCCTATCATTTTGAATTCTCGAAAAAGTTCTCATTAGTCTGCATACTCTCGGGCGCTATTGGCAATATATATGACAGATTAGCGCAAGGGTATGTGGTAGATTTTTTAGATTTCTATTATAACAGGTACCACTGGCCGGCATTCAATGTGGCGGATATTTCCATCTCATTCGGGATATGCCTGTGGTTGTACGTGGAGCTGACAGATTCGTTGAGAAAGGCCCGAAGGACGAGGAAGGCATGAAAATAAATCCTAAATCCCAATATCTAAATTCTAAACTTTGTTAATTTGAATTTTGTATATTTGTGCTTATTTGGAATTTGGTGCTTGGTGCTTGGTGTTTGAAATTTGAGGTTATCAGATGGATGACGAATTACTTGAAGAGGAAAAGAAATTGAGGCGGCTGCGCTTTATTGTGGATTTTGCCATTGAGTATATCCGGTCGCAGGATGTCTCCCATGATGAGGCCATTGCAATTGTGGAAGGCGTTAGGAAACATGCGTTGAAATTATTCCCAGGCAAAGACGAAGCCTTTGATATCATGTACATGCAGCGTTTTAAAAGATTATTGAATGAGAAGTATAAAAGAGCATGAAAGATACCATCATAAAAGAAATCAGAGAATTTACCGTTTTATCAGGGCATAATCGCTTAAAAACCGGTGATGCCGGATATTTTGATGAGCCGCTCGTGGGTTTTGCCAGTGGGTTTGACCCTCTTTTTCAGGAATACAAGAACATTATCGGGGAATTTCATTTTACTCCGAAAGAAGTTTTTGAAGATGAATTCGGGGACGGAAGCTTAACGAGAAGCACACTAACGGTGATCAGTTGGATTCTGCCGATAAGTGACACCGTTATTAAAAGCAACAGAAGGCAAAAACTTTTTCCTTCCAGGGAATGGGCACATACACGGTACTATGGAGAGTTTTTCAACAACGAATTAAAAAGACATGTGACGGATTTTTTGAAGGAGATGGGATACAGGAGTGTTGCGCCGTCATTAAGCAGAAAGTGGGAGCGTCTTTATGACCACAGGGTTGGACATGCATCAAGATGGTCCGAGAGGCATGCTGCATATGCCGCTGGATTGGGTACTTTCAGCCTCAGTGATGGCCTTATAACCGTTAGAGGGATTGCCGCCCACCGTGTCGGAAGTATTATTACAGAACTCGAGCTTGAGCCTGTTGTAAGACCTTACAAGGGTGTTTACGACTATTGTTTGAAAAAGAATGCAGGTACATGCGGTGTATGTATAAAACGTTGTCCGGCAGGTGCAATTACCGAAAACGGCCATAATAAAGATTTATGTTTTCAATACAGCCGTGAAAAAATCAGTCCGGCAGTCAATGAGAAATATGAAGTCTCCATAGCAGGGTGCGGCCTCTGCCAGACGAAGGTCCCATGCGAACGGACTATACCGTAAAAACCGTAAACCGTAAATTGTGAATAGTGAAAGGGGTAAGGGGTCAAGGGTTCAAGGGGAATAGCCTTCATTATCACGAAGAGAACTCATCTGAACCCAAATCTGTCATTGGGAAGGTGTCGGGGTATCCCGGAGCAAACCGTCGTGGAGGCGAGGAAGCTTGGCCTTTTGCATAAGCAAAAGTTCCGAAGCGGAACGCGAGCGAATGGAGCCGCCGGAGCGGAATGAGCGTGTTTGCGAGGGATTATCCGACACCGATAGTGATTCTAATGATAAATCCGGGTTGAACTATTTTATTGAAAAGTATGCACTTGTGTAATAATCTTCATGTATTAATGTAGGAAGCAATATTCTTCATTCTACATTCTTAATTCTACATTATCTTAGTGGAGGACATGATGAGATCGGATAGAATGAAAAAGGGGATTGAGAAAGCGCCCCACAGGAGTCTTCTGAACGCTTTGGGTTACCTCAGGGAGGAGCTTGAACAGCACATAGTCGGTGTTGTCAATTCTGCAAATGATTTAATCCCCGGACATATGCACCTTGATAAGATTTGTCAGGCCGTTAAAGACGGCGTAAGGATGGCTGGCGGAACGCCTATGGAATTTTCGACCATAGGGATCTGTGATGGTATCGCTATGGGCCATGAGGGCATGAAATACTCCCTGGGTTCAAGAGAATTGATATGCGACTCAGTGGAGGTTATGGCAAAGGCATACCCATTTGATGGTCTTGTTTTGATTCCCAATTGCGACAAGATAATTCCGGGGATGATGATGGCCGCAATGAGACTGAATATCCCCTGCATCATGATAAGCGGAGGGCCTATGCTTGCCGGACGGCATAAAGGGAAAATCGTGGATCTCATAACCGTATTTGAAGGGGTCGGAAAAGTGGCAGGAGGCCACATGACTGAGGAGGAACTCTATGAGCTGGAAGAGTGCGCATGCCCCGGAGCGGGATCATGCAGTGGCATGTTTACCGCAAACTCCATGAACTGTCTCTCAGAGGCACTGGGTATTGCACTTCCCGGCAACGGCACCATACCTGCGGTCCATTCAAACAGGATAAGGCTTGCCAAAAGAGCGGGCATTAAAATTCTTGAGCTTATAAAGAAAGACATTAAACCACGGGATGTGATGACAAGGGATGCCTTTAAGAATGCCATAACAGTGGATATGGCATTCGGCGGTTCTTCAAATACTGCACTCCATCTTCCTGCTATAGCACACGAGGGAGACATTACATTAGAACTTTCCCTTTTTGACGAAATTTCTGAAAAGGTGCCTCACTTATGTAACATGAGCCCTGCAGGCTCTCACCACCTTGAAGATTTGGATGATGCAGGCGGGGTATTTGCTATCATGAAAGAACTTTCCAAAAAGAACCTTATTCATAAAGAATGTCTAACGGTTGAGGGAAGAAAGGTAGGAGACATTCTGAAACTTGCGACAGTGAATGATACAACCGTAATAAGACCACTCGATAGTCCCTACCATGATAAGGGCGGTCTCGCTGTGCTGAGCGGCAGCCTTGCACCGGATGGCTCTATAGTAAAGAGGATCGGAGTATCAGAAAGTATATGGCATTTCGAAGGCAAGGCACGTGTGTTTGACAGTGAGGAAGAGGCAGGGGCGGCAATCATGGAAGGAAAAATATGGGCCGGAGATGCGGTGATCATACGGTACGAGGGACCAAAGGGTGGACCGGGCATGAGGGAAATGCTTACGCCTACAAGCATTCTTGCAGGAAGAGGGCTTGATACCGTCTGTGCTCTAATCACGGATGGGAGGTTTTCGGGTGGTACAAGAGGTCTCTGTGTAGGCCATGTATCCCCTGAGGCGGCTGAAGGCGGACCCATTGCATTTGTAAAAGATGGAGACAAAATAGAAATCGATCTTAATAAAAAGACAATCGATATCAATGTTCCAGAGAAAGAGATGGAAAAACGCAAGGCAGCATGGAAGAAACCTGAGCCCAAAATTAAGGAAGGATACATGGCACGGTACGCAAGGCTGGTAACAAGCGCAGCCACAGGGGCAGTTTTTAAAACGGATGAAGATTGATAACGGTATGCTTCTGTAATGAAACTTCAAGCTAAACTCTTAATCCTTTTTACCCTTGTCATTGCTATCTTTATTACGGGACTCCTCTATCTGAACAGTATCCAGATGAAGCAGGCGTATAAGCTCCATCTGGAAAAAGAGCAGGAGAAATTATTACTTTACAATGAAATCGTGAAGCTAAAAGGCATGTCCACGGAATACAAATCTTTTGATACTGCCTTCTGGAAGAAGATACTCGAAATAACAAACTGGAATATGCTGATGAGCATTATTTTTGTAGCGCTCCTGATGATCTTTCTCTTCATCACTTTAGCGAGGTGGGTAAACGTTCCCCTCAGTTTAATCGAAAAAAGCCTGAACAATGAAGACCCATTGCCCATAAAGCCTCTCCAGAATGACCGTTCAGAATTCGGCAGGCTTGCCACAATGATTCTCGGGTTTTTTCAGCAGAAAGAGGAATTGCAGGTTGCATATAAAGAGCTGCAAAAGATGGACAAAATGAAGACAGATTTTTTGTCCACGGTATCTCATGAACTGAGGACACCGCTTACTTCGGTTCTCGGATTTGCCGAGATCACGAAGAAGAAATTGAAGGAGACTATTTTCCCTCAGATTACATCTGACGACAAAAAGGTGCAAAAGGTGATTTCACAGGTCAGCAATAACCTTGAAATCATAGCAGCAGAAGGTAACAGATTGGCGACATTGATAAATGATCTCCTCGATATTGCAAAGATGGAGGCGGGGAAGGTTGAGTGGAAACGCAGTCCTTTTTCCGTGGAAGATGTTGTAGACCATGCAACGGCCGCAACGATGGCGCTTTTCAAAGAGAGAAAAATCCATCTTATCAAAGAGGTTGAGCCTGGTCTGCCGGAAGTGACAGGAGATAGAGACAGGGTCATTCAGGTAGTGATAAACCTCATTTCAAATGCCTCGAAATTTACAGAAGAAGGTTTCGTAAAGTGCAAGGCAGCCAGGAGAGAAGACGAAATTGTTATCAGCATAATCGACTCCGGAATGGGTATCCCGAAAGAAGACCATGCAAAAATATTCGAAAAGTTCAGACAGGCAGGTGATGTACTCACGGGTAAGCCTATGGGAACAGGTCTTGGCCTTACCATATGTAAACAGATTGTGGAACATCATGGGGGAAAAATTTGGGTTGAGAGTGAGCCGGGCGAAGGAAGCTCCTTTTCATTCACCTTGCCTCTCAGTACTCAAATATAAACCGGAGGCGGAAGTATAAATGGCCCAAGTGAAAATCAGCAGGATTCTTTCCAAGGGTGATGTGGTTTCGTGCATTTATGCTGTTATAAATTCGCTGAGACTTTCCTTGAGGATAGAGGATGCCGCCAATAATGTGCTCATAGGTAGTAACGATATTCACCCTTCTTCAAGTTTTCCTATAACATGCGGGGATGAGGTAATAGGATGGGTAAAAGGTGATGAGATGGCATCGATTGTAGCATCGTTCCTCAATATCCTTGCAAATGCAGAATTTGAAAAGAAGGTTTTAGCTCAGGAGGCTTTGAGCAAATACAAGGAATTAGCGATGCTCTACGATTTTACAGAGAGGATAGCTACCTGCCGGAGCAAAAAAGAGGTCGGACAATTAGTAGTTGA
This sequence comes from Pseudomonadota bacterium, assembly GCA_026388315.1. Lineage (NCBI taxonomy): Bacteria > Pseudomonadati > Pseudomonadota > Pseudomonadota bacterium. The sequence continues at coordinate 47,605 of JAPLKA010000128.1, forward strand.
AGAGGCCCGTAAATTTATTAATGGAGATAACATATCGATTATGTTGATTGACGATGAATCGCAGACGATGGAGATAATCGCTGCATCAGGGAGTGAGGTATATCCCAAAATCAAACTGAAAGCAGGAGAGGGCATAGCTGGTAGCGTGATACTGAGCGGAAAGGCCCAGATAATAAATGATGTGAGTTCCGATCCGAGATATAAAGCGGGGAAAAACAAGGTTTCTTCTTTGGTGTGTGCCCCTTTGAAGATAAACGACAGGGTTCTGGGAGTCATCAATATAAGCAGCGAAGTGCCGTATCAATATTCATCGATGGATTTAAAACTATTTTCTGCTCTTGCCCTGCAAGCGGCAGTATCCATAGAAAACGCAATCTTTTATGAAAACTTAAGAGAAACTTTTATTACCACGATACAAACACTTGCTGAGACAGTTGAAAAGAGGGATCGTTATACGGGTGGCCATATAACGAGGGTTATGAACTATAGCACCCTTATCGGACATGAGCTTGGCCTTTCTGATGAAGAGATGCAGCGCCTTGTTTTTGCTGCAATACTCCATGATATCGGAAAGATAGGCATAAGAGATATGATTTTACTCAAGACCGGAAAGCTTACCGATGAAGAATATGCGGAGATTAAAAAACATCCAATTTATGGGGAAGAGATATTAAAGCCTATAAAACAGCTTAAAAACATCATCCCTGGCATAAAACAGCACCATGAGCGGTTTGACGGGAGTGGTTATCCGGAAGGGCTGAGAAAGGATGACATAGATATGATTGCACGTATCATCTCTGTTGCTGATACATTCGATGCTATGACAACAAACAGACCATATGGATATTGTAAAACCTTTGATGAAACCTTTGAAGAGCTCGAGAAGAATGTCGGGACACAGCTTGATCCCGACGTGGTTGCAGCCTTTTTGCGGGTATACGAAAAGAATAAAACGCTAAGTCTGGAGGCGTAATATGCCAAGAATATTGATAGTTGACGATGAGCCCCACATAAGGCTCCTCCTCGAACAAACCATGGAAGAGCTTGAAGACGAGGGCGTGGAGTTACTGACCGCCAGCAATGGAATTGATGCCCTTAGCATCATTAAGGAAAAAAAACCTGAACTGATTTTCATCGATGTGATGATGCCGGGTATGAGCGGTTTCGAGGTGTGTAACAAGGTTAAAAATGAATTGGGTATGAAGGAATTGTACATGATCATGCTCACGGCAAAAGGACAGGAAGTAGACAGGGAGCAGGGGATTAAGTCAGGTGCAGACATCTATATGACGAAGCCATTCAATCCCGACGATGTATTAAAAAAAGCACGAGAAGTGTTGGGATTAGTATAAAGTGAAAAGTGAAAAATAGAAGACAGGGGTCGGGAAGCAGGGGTCAGGTAGCCGCAGGCTTCAGCCTGCGTACTGACAGCCGACAACTGACAGCTAAAAGCTGAAGACAGGAAACAGGGGTTAGGAAGTTCTTGACAACTGACAGCCGACCCCTGATCCCTGACAACTGAAGGCAGGTGGATACATGGATGCTAAGATTATTGATGAAATAGTACAGATTGTAGGAAAGAAAAATGCCCTTACAGCGCTGGAGGACAGAAAGTGCTATTCATACGATGCAAGGACAGATGGCGTAGCGCCGGACATGGTTGTATTCCCTTCCTCTGCAGAAGAGGTTTCGCAGATACTCATCCTGGCAAACAGGCATGTATTCCCGGTGATCCCGAGAGGGCAGGGGACAGGTCTTACCGGCGGTTCTGTTCCTGTGAACGGAGGTGTTGTACTTGTATTTACAAGGATGAACAAAATCCTCGAGATTGACACGGAAAACCTTATTGCTATAGTTGAGCCCGGTGCAATCACCTTCGAGATTCAGGAGGAAGTGGCAAGGTATGGACTTTTCTACCCCCCTGATCCGGCCTCTTACAAGTATTCAAGTATAGGGGGAAATGCTGCTGAGTGTGCGGGTGGGCCAAATTCATTGAAGTATGGTGTTACGAGGGATTATGTCCTTGGACTGGAGGTTGTCCAACCTACCGGTGAGATTATAAATACCGGTGTAAAAACCATGAAGGGTGTGGTCGGTTACGACTTAACGAGGCTTTTTGTGGGGAGTGAGGGTACTTTGGGTGTTATCACAAAGATTATTTTAAAGCTCGTCCCCCTGCCTGAAGCAAAGGCAACGATACTGGCCCTTTTCAGAGAGGTAGAAGAGGCAGCAGAGTCAGTTTCTGCTATAATTGCCGCCCGGATTGTACCATCAGCCATTGAATTCATGGATAAGGCATCTATTAAATGCAGTGAGCAGGCAAATCCCATGGGTTTTCCTGAAGGATTAGGGGGATTGTTGCTGATTGAGGTTGATGGTGACAATGAATCCATTCAATCACAGGCCAAAAAGGTACAGAAGATTATTCTTGAGAAGAATGCTGTTCAGTGTACCATGACTCAGGACCCGAAGGAAGCGGATACGCTATGGAAGGCGAGACGGACCCTTTCCCAGGCAACATATAATTTGAATCCTGTGAAGATAGCTGAGGATGTGGTGGTGCCGCGCTCCAAAATTCCGACCCTCATCCGGGCGCTTGAAGAGATGGAGAAGAGGTTTGGCATCCCGATTTTGAGCTTTGGACATGCAGGCGACGGGAATTTTCATGTGAGCATCATGATCAAAGATACCCCTGAAGACAGAGAAAAGGCGGAAGAGGCGGTAAAAGAGATTTTTACTGAAACAATAAGGCTCGGCGGTACCCTCTCAGGCGAACACGGGATAGGTCTTTCCAAGGCAGCCTATCTGGGGATGGAACTTTCGCCTGAGGTGATGAACACCATGAAAAAGATTAAAAGGCTTTTTGATCCGAATAATATCCTCAATCCTGGCAAAATATTTGCGGTGTGAATGTATCAACCTTGTATCTCTGCTTAAAGCGAGACATTGAAAAATATTATTCATAAAAAAAATTGCAAAAACGTTTGGTTTATGATAATAAAGTATGTGAAATAATTCTTTTGGCTAGACCAAAAAGGGGTTAGAAGATGGTTGATTTTAATTATACCATACTTATTCAGTTTGCAAATTTTCTTGTCCTTCTTTTCCTTTTGAACATCTTATTGTTCAAACCGGTTTTGAAGGCTATAGGCAAACGTGACGTCACAATCAGCTCTCTTTTTGGAAAGTCGCAGGACATCAGGGAAGACCTTGGCAATCTCGAAAGATCCTACGATGAAAAAATAAAGGAAAGAAAAAGGCCAATCCTTGAATCAAAGGATGCCCTGCTGAACGAGGCCCGCACCAATTCAATGCACATTATTGAAAAGACAAGGGTTGAATTGTCTGATGAACTCACACGCTCAAAAGCCGAAATAGAACAGGAAAGCAAGAAGATTTACGATTCGTTGAACATGGAAGTAGAAAGGCTTTCCACAGAAGTCGCGCAGAAGATATTGAAAAGGAGTTTTTAATGACTGGTGGCCCTGAATCCATATGGTCCTGGGTTTTTAAATTTGTCAATTTTTTTGTTCTCGTAGCAGTTCTTATAAAGTTTGCCGGGAAGCCTTTGAAGGATTATCTTGTAAACCGTCACCAGACAATCAAAGATAAGCTTGAAGAGGCTGAGAAGCTGCTGAGAGAGGCGGAAGCCTTAAGGGTTGAGTATGAGAAAAAAATCGCAAAGCTTGATGAAGAAGTCGATGCATTCAAAAAGGCTGTGATTGCAGAGGCCGAAAAGGAAAAGAAAAAGATACTGGATGATGCGGCGAAGTACGCATCAAAAATAAAGGAACAGGCAAGACTTACTTACGAACAGGAAGCAAAAGAAGTGGTGGATAAAATAAGAGAAGAAATTGCAAGGCAGACAATAGAAAAGGCACAAAATATTGTGATGGGAAAACTCACAAAAGATGACCACAACAGGATGGTGGATGAGTTTATAGAAAAATTGAGGAGCATGAATTGATAAGCCAATCCATTGCAAAAAGATATGCAAGAGGTCTCTTTGCCGTCGGTGAAAAGGATGGAAAATACCGTGAATACTACAAAGAACTTGATGCCATTCTGGGGTATTTTAAGGAAGAGCCGAAGCTTGGAAATGCCCTTATGCTTCCGATCACGGAGATGAGAAAACGTAAAGAACTTCTTGGAGATGTGATGAGGGCATTTGGTGCATCTCTCCCGCTGGCCAATATATTCAGCATGCTGCTTGAAAATAACAGAATGTTGTACCTCCCTCTCATTAAAGATGTTTACGGGGAGCTTATAGACGACAAAGAAGGCAGGGTCAGGGGAACGTTATCGTCGGCATACCCCCTTGATGACAGTACAAAGTTGCGCATAGAAGAGGTTTTGAAAGAGAAATTACATAAGGAAGTAGTTCTATCTGCGGTTGAAGATAAATCGCTGATGGGTGGGGTGAAGGTTGTCATTAAAGGAACAATAATAGACGGCAGCGCAAAAAGACAGCTTGAGTTACTGAAGGAAAATATCTTGAAGGAGTAGAGCGTATGGAGATTAGGGCAGATGAGATAAGCAGGATCATAGAGCAGAAGATTTCAGGGTTTGAAAGAGAGATCGATCTGCAGGAGACCGGTGTAATAATCTCTATTGGTGACGGTATTGCAAGGATTTACGGGCTTGAAAATGCAATGGCAGGTGAACTCCTTGAATTCCCGCATAACATCACAGGAATGGTTCTCAATCTCGAAGAGGATAATATCGGCGCCGTTGTTTTTGGTGAAGATTATAAGATAAAAGAGGGTGATCTGGCGAAGAGGACCGGAAAGATCGCCCGAGTTCCTGTTGGTGAGGCATTGGTCGGAAGGGTTGTTGACGGCCTTGGAGAGCCTATAGATGGAAAAGGTCCTATTGAGACAACAGAATACAGAAATGTTGAACAGAATGCCCCGGGCGTTGTGGTAAGGCAGCCCGTGAAAGAACCGATTCAAACGGGAATAAAGGCTATCGATGCCATGATACCTATCGGCAAAGGCCAGAGGGAATTAATCATCGGTGACAGGGGGACAGGCAAAACCGTTGTTGCTATCGACACAATAATAAATCAGAAAGGTAACGATGTTTTTTGTATCTATGTTGCTATCGGGCAGAAAAGATCGTCTGTTGCGAGAACCGTAGATTTACTTAGCAGCTATGGCGCTATGGAATATACAACGGTTGTGGCTGCAACTGCAAGCGATCCGGCGCCTCTCCAGTATCTTGCCCCTTTTTCGGGTACTGCAATGGGTGAGTATTTCAGGGATACAGGAAGACATGCACTGATTGTGTATGATGATCTTTCAAAACATGCCGTTGCTTACAGACAATTATCGCTTTTATTAAGAAGACCGCCCGCAAGGGAGGCATACCCAGGTGATATTTTTTATCTCCACTCACGGTTGCTTGAACGGTCGGCCAAGTGGGACGATGAGCACGGCGGTGGATCACTCACGGCACTTCCTGTTATTGAAACACAGGCAGGAGACGTTTCTGCATACATACCGACAAACGTTATTTCCATAACAGACGGGCAGATTTATCTTGAACCGGAACTCTTTTATGCCGGTGTAAGACCTGCAATCAATGTCGGTATCTCTGTATCGCGGGTTGGAGGCAATGCACAGATAAAAGCCATGAAGCAGGTGGCCGGACGCTTGAGAATCGAACTTGCACAGTACAGGGAAATGGCAGCTTTTGCCAAGTTCGGAAGTGATCTCGACAAGACTACCCAGGCGCTCCTTGCCAGGGGTTCGCGTCTCACAGAACTCCTTAAACAGGGGCAGTACGTTCCAGTCCCCGTAGAAAAACAGGTTGTGCTCATGTACGCAGGTGCAAACGGATATATTGATACATACCCTGAAAGCGCACTCAGGAAGTATGAGCAGGAGATGCTTCAGTTTGTTGAAGAAAAGCACCCCGATCTTTATACAGACATTAGAATAAAGAAACAGATCGATTCATCGATCGATGAAAAACTTGTCAGAGTTCTTGAAGAATTCAAGAAACAGTTTACATACTAAGGGCATTCAATGGCGACATTAAGGGATATAAAGAGGAAGATAAGCAGTATAGAAAGTACCAGGACCATTACCAGGACAATGAAAATGGTCTCTGCTTCCAAATTGAGAAGGGCGCAGGATGAACTGGATAAGATACGGGCTTATGCTTTAAAAATAGAGGAATTAACGGGCCGTGTCATTGCAAACGTGCCTCCGGAGAGCCACCCGCTTCTGGCGGAGAGGGAGCAGATAAAAAAGGTGCTTATTGTTTCGATAGCATCTGACAGAGGCCTATGCGGTGGATTCAATGTCAACATAGGTATAAAGGCGGAAAACTTTGTTGCACAAAACAGGGATAAGTACGAAAGGATCGCGGTTTATGCTGTTGGAAAGAAGGTTAAAGATTACCTCCAGCGACGGAAAGTTGAGGTTATTAAAGATTTGACTGACATGAAAAAGGTTGATAAGGGAATAGTTGATTCAATAGCATCTGATCTTATAAGGTATTACACAGAGGGAGAATTTGATAAAATCTATCTGGAATATACCCACTTCCTGTCGCCTGTTAAACAATTAGTGATGTTTGATGAATTTCTCCCCATAAAAGCATCTCATATATACGAAGACACAGAATATCTCTATGAGCCGGATAAAAATAAAATCATTGAGAAGCTAATCCCGAGATACATAAGCACAAAGATATATTTTGCAATACTTAATTCTCAGACATCAGAGCACGGGGCAAGGATGAGTGCAATGGAAAATGCAACGAACAACAGTGGTGAGATGATAGATAATCTTACCCTTATCTATAATAAACGAAGACAGGAAAGCATAACCAATGATATGATGGACATCGTTGGTGGTGCTGAGGCTTTGAGAGGAACATAGAGGAACTTTAAAAATTTCATTGAAGTTCTGCTATGAATAGCTGAACTGCTTAAAAGGAGGAGCATAGATGAGCGTGGAGGTAAAAGGAAAAATCGTTCAGGTCATAGGAACAGTTGTGGATATAAGGTTTCCCTCTGACAACCTTCCGCCTATATTCGGAGCGGTATATATTACGAACCCTACAATAAGCGATAAGCCTGAGAATCTTGTGCTTGAGGTTGCTCAGCACATCGGAGACAGCACATTGCGCTGCATAGGAATGGAAACAACCGATGGGCTTTCGCGTGGCCAGGAAGCAGTATATAGAGGCGCCCAGATAAGCATCCCCGTCGGTAAGGAGATTCTCGGAAGGGTGCTGAACGTCATAGGGGAACCTGTGGATGGTCGAGGTCCTGTTGTAACAGAGATGAAATATCCCATACACAGACCTGCGCCTTTGCTTACCCAGCAGAATACGAAGATTGAGCTTCTTGAAACGGGCGTTAAGGTTATTGACCTCCTTGAGCCATATTCAAAAGGTGGAAAAGTCGGACTCTTTGGTGGCGCCGGTGTTGGCAAAACAGTTCTTATAATGGAAATGATCCATAATATTGCCATACACCATGGCGGTATATCCGTATTTGGCGGTGTTGGAGAGAGAACGAGGGAAGGCAACGACCTCTGGTTGGAAATGAAGCAATCAGGCGTTATTGAAAAATGTGCACTTATCTATGGTCAGATGACAGAAGTGCCGGGTGCACGTGCCAGAATAGGGCTCACAGCACTGACAGCAGCAGAATACTTCAGGGATGAGGCAGGCCAGGATGTGCTCCTCTTTATTGATAACATATTCCGTTTCACGCAGGCCAACTCAGAAGTTTCTGCTTTGCTCGGCAGGATGCCTTCGGCAGTTGGTTACCAGCCGACCCTTGCAACAGACCTTGGGGAGCTGGAAGAAAGGATTACTTCAACACTAAAAGGATCTATTACCTCTGTTCAGGCTGTTTATGTGCCTGCAGACGACTTGACTGACCCGGCCCCGGCAACGACCTTTGCCCACCTCGATGCCACTACAGTTCTGTCAAGACAGATTTCAGAGCTCGGTATATATCCTGCCGTAGACCCCCTTGATTCCACAAGCCGGATTCTTGATCCCAAAGTAGTAGGTGAAGAACATTATGCAGTGGCGCGTGAGGTCCAGAGGATTCTTCAGAAATACAAGGATTTGCAGGATATTATTTCAATCCTCGGTATGGATGAGCTTTCAGAAGATGACCGGCTTGTTGTTGCCAGGGCAAGAAGGATACAGAGATTTCTATCCCAGCCTTTCTTTGTGGCAGAGGCCTTCACCGGGCAGCAGGGCAGATACGTTTCAATAAAAGATTCGATTAAAGGTTTTAGTGAAATCATCGCAGGCAAACACGATGAATTGCCTGAACAGGCATTCTATATGGTAGGAACCATTGAAGAGGCCGTTGAGCAGGCGAAAAAGCTTATGGGAGATTAACGTTGCCAATGCTGAATCTTGAAATTATTACACCCAGAAGGTTGCTTGTCCATGAAGAGGTTGAGATGGTGGAAGCCAGGGGCGAACTTGGCGAATTCGGAATTCTCCCCGGTCATATAAAATTTCTTACAACACTTGATGTTGGAGAAATCCGGTATATAAAAGGGGGCAGGACGAGGCATCTTTTTGCAGCCGGCGGTTTCGGAGAGGTAATTGATGATAAGGTAACCTTTCTTGTAGACACAGCAGAATTTGCTGAAGAGATAGATGTTGACAGGGCGCAGCGAACTGTGAAATGGGCAGAGTCGGCCCTTAGAGAGGTAGCAGTAGATTCTTTAGAATACAGAATGCAAGAGCTTGCGCTCCTGCGTTCTATTGCAAGGATCTCGGTGGCGTCGAAGAAACTTTAATGTTTTTCTCTGTAGACGAAAAACTTTTCAATTTGTTCCCCGGATTAAAGATTGGTATCCTTGTATGCGAAATCGAGAATACACGGTACGGTGTAGATGAGCTTGAAGCCGTTCTTGAAGACTTGAGGTCTCATTTTCAGTATGAAAAACCCCAGGATCATCCCCACATAAAGGTTTGGAGAGAGGCCTTCAATAAGCTCGGTATTTCAGCTTCTAAGTATTATAGCTCTATCGAATCGCTCCTGCGCAGGTCATTAAAGGGTGGCCCTTTCCCCAGGATCAATCCTGTAGTTGATCTGTACAATACAGTCTCCTTAAAACATCTTGTACCCATGGGAGGACATGCTGTCCTGCCATTAGAGGGTAATATCGCCCTTTGTTTTGCAAAAGGTGATGAACCGTTTATACCGATGGACAGCGCTGATTCAGAAACTGTTGATGCCAATGAGGTGGTCTACAAAGATGCCAGAGAGGTGCTTACAAGAAGATGGGTCTGGAGACAGTGCAATAAGGACAAGGTAACAGCACAAACGGGTTCTGTTTTTGTTCCCATTGATATTATGGAAGGTTTGTCTGAAGGACTTTGTGAGACAGTCATGGCGGAGATGGAAGAAGGACTGTTAAAGAACTGGTATGGCAGGGTAATCTTTAAAGACATCCTTACAAGAATAAATACTTCTGTAGAATTCTAATCATATTGACAGACTACTCTCCACAGCCTTTATAGCATCAGCGGCAGAGCTCGTTATACCGCCTGTATAGCCCGAGCCTTCGCCTATCGGGTACAGGTTTTTTGTATTTACTGATTCATGTTTTTCGCTGCGCTTAATTCTTACAGGGGAGGAAGTTCTTGTTTCTGCACCCAACAATATCGCATGATTTGAAACAAATAGCGGATAATCCTCTTTCCATTTATTAAACGCGCTTAAAAGCGCCTCATATACAAATTTTGGGAAGATTTCATTCATATTAACAGCTATGGCCCCCATCTTATACGAAGTTTTATTTAAGTCGTTAGAGATTCTCCCACATAAAAAATCCACCAGGTTCTGTGCAGGGACTTCCCATCTCCCCCCTCCTGCATTAAAAGCCTTCCGCTCTATATCCCTTTGGAACTCAATACCGGCCAGTGGATTGGTTGATTTATAATCATCCGTATGACAGGTTACAACAATTGCTGCATTTGAGAATGCCGATGACCTGTTCGAGTAGCTCATGCCGTTTAAAACCATCATGCCGTTTTCAGATGAAGCGTTTATTACCTCGCCTCCAGGGCACATGCAGAATGTATACACCCCCCTTCCTATTTTTCGATTGGTATAGGTAAAAGAATAATCAGCAGCCCCTATGCCGGGGAAGTCCTTATATTTATTACCATATCTAATAAGATTAATAATCTCAACAGGATGTTCTACTCTTACACCAACAGAAATTGGCTTCTGCTCAACGGCAATACCTTTTTTGTGAATCATCTCAAACGTATCACGCGCAGAATGTCCAACCGCAAGATAGATGATTGAAGAATGATACTCCCTCTCACCATTTATTACTACACCCAGGGCCTTACCATCTGATATAAGCATATCCGTCATTTTTGAGTTAGAAAATATCTCACCGCCTCTTTCAAGGATATAGCTCCTTATATTAGTAACTATTCGCCGCAAAGCATCCGTCCCCAAATGGGGCTTGCTGATGTACCCTATTTCTTCAGGCGCACCAAATTTAATAAAAACATCCAGCACCCTGTTTACATATTCAGAATTTTTTATCCTGGAAAACAGCTTCCCATCCGAGTATGAACCTGCACCGCCTTCACCGAATTGGATATTTGATTCAGGGTCCAGTTGTCTTTCTTTAATAAATCTTCGAACATCAACAGAACGTTCTTCTATCTTTTTACCTCTTTCGAATATTATTGGTTTAATCCCATAATCAATAAGCTCAAGAGCAGCGAACATGCCGGCAGGACCAAAACCTATTATTATGGGCCTCTCCTTGATGTTTTTTGATTGCCTGTCTGCCTTTATTTTTTCAGTGTATACAGGGAAGTTCTCCTTGTTGTCGAAGCTGTCAGCAGTACTTACAACTATTGAGATTTCGTAATAGAACTGTTTCTTGCTTCTCGCATCAAGTGATTTGCTAAGTATTTTAGCGAACTTTATGTTTTTATCGTCAATTTTTAGCCTTTGTGAAGCGGCTTTTACGTATTCATCCATTCCGTCTTTTTCAACGGGTATTCTTAAATTGTTTATTATTAAATCCAAAAAACGCCTCCATATTATACGTTAAACATCGCAGACGAGTGAATTGGCTGTTTTATAACCCTTAATGATACTCTCTTTTGCCTTTTTAAAAAAGAGATCAATAAGGGCGCTGTCCTGCTTTTCATCGGTATACGTCCTCCCTCTCAGGTCATAACAAATCAGCCGTTTATTTTTGAGAAACTCGGTAAGGATATGTTTATCAAGTGATTCCTTCTTCCCTGAGAGCAGGCCGGGAAGGTCGCTTAATCTTTTCAGGGCGCTATCTTTATCAAGCATCTGTTTTGTGAGATTGATAAATCGTACAAGCTTCATGAGGGTGTATGTTATGTCTCTTTGGAAAAGGGGATTGGCCGGAAACATGAAGCTTGATCGCAATGATTTTATATGCTTTTCCCAGTCATTTCCGAAAAAGTTGTCAAACAAAGGGGTGTTGGGCGCCATATAAAAGATGCTCGGGCCGGGGAGTAATCGTTTTCCCATGAGAAAGATGAGCATATCGATGATATTTTCAGGTTTTTGATCCGGAAGGCCAATGATAAAATGTGTTTCCACGAGGAAGGGGGATGACTCAAGGTAGGGAACGAGATGGAGAAAGTTTGTGCTGTAAAACCTGTGCTCTTCCCTGATAACATGCTGGTTAATGTCCACCAGAGAAAAGTTCAGTCGCCGGAAGCCTGCCTCAAACATATTGTCAAGTATTCCGGTACTCAATGTTTCAGAGTAAATCCCGTTCATGGCAGAGAGGGTTAGTCCTTTTCCTTTGAAAAGGCTCAGGGCTTCGTTGAAATAAGTGGGATCAAGGGTTAACATGTCATCTTCGAAATCAATGGATTGGATGTTAAAATCCATGCACTTCGATAGTTCCTGCTCTATGCTTGCAAGGCTTCTTCTTCTGTATGGCACAGGGGGTTTCCCACAGAAGGCACAACGAAAAGGACACCCGCGCGAAGTAAGAAAAAACGTATAATTTTTCCTACCGATCCGGTATTTGGATGGATCCAGAAACTTCCTGTCAGGTATCAGATTAATGTCAGACTCAATATGAATGTCTGACAGAAAGAGTCTGACCCCTTCTTTTGAGCAAACTCCTTGAATATGGGATATCCCCTTATCCCTATCTGTTTTTAATGACTTGATAAGCTCAAGGAGAGGTGTTTCCCCCTCGCCCCGTATTACATAATCCACATAGGGGGATTTCAAGATGTGTTCCGGGAAAATAGTGGGGTGTGTTCCCCCTGCGACTGTTATAATTGAATTATCTACTTCCTTGCAAATCCGGGCTACCTCTATTGCCTCGTCAGCGTATGTGGTAAAAAGGGATGAGATACCGACAATGTCCGGTTTACGAGATGCAATGATATCTTTTATTTTTTCGCGGACATGCCCAAAACGATAATATGTGCTGAAAAGAGAGAGAGGCGTATACATATCCTCCCTGTAATAGTTCTGTAAATCTGGAAAGGGATTACCTTCCAGTATCCTGTGTGTTCTATTTGTTCTGAGATCAAGAATGGAGACATCACATATATCGCGTATCTTTGTTGCAAGATAGAGGAGGGCAAGGGGGTATGTCCTTATTCCGGTACCGTAGAAATCTTCTATGGGGGGTTGGACGAGAAGTACGCGCACTTTTACAGTTGAGATTAATTTTGAAGATGTTTAAAAAAAGAGCAGGCCCGGATAGATATGGGCCTGCTTGATTGGCTTAGAGTTTCACTACGTTTGCTGCGCTTGGGCCTTTCGGACCGCTTACAACATCAAAACTCACTTGCTGCCCTTCGGACAGGGATTTGAAACCGCTGTCCTGAATTGCTGAATAGTGAACAAACACGTCTCCGCCGTCATCGTTAGTGATGAAGCCAAAACCCTTAGACTCGTTGAACCATTTTACAACTCCTTTTGCCATGCTACATACCTCCTATTAAAATGTGGAAAAAACGGAACCGTGTTAGGAGGATACGACAAAAATAAAGCCTTTGTGGATACAACTAACAAATGTTTCCGAACTCCGATAATATTATTACATAGAATTACGAGAAGGTCAAACTTTTTGAATATCTTTTTCCTGATTTTCTGAATCTGTCGTTTCGGTTTCGATTTTTGTTTCGGTTTCGACTTCCGTTTCAGTTACTGTTTCCGCTTCAGTTCCGACTTCCTTTTCGGTTTGTCCGGTGAACCGACGCTGTCTTTTCTCTTCCTGTTTTTTCAGCCGGAATAACTCTTTTTTCCTTTTCTCGCTTTTAAACCCGCCACCATGTCTTGGCATAATAGCCTCCTCTCTCTAATATAAAAACCGACCCCCGGAACGATCAGCTATTCGCAGGGATTTGGATATTTCCGTTATTTTTCCAATATTTTCCTTTGTGCCTCTCTCAGAAAACCAACAACAGAGTCTATACTTTCAGGCACTAAGGAAATCCCTTCCGGAGTGGGCATTAATTCACCGTCATTGATTATGTTATACATTCTTAAGTCAATAATCTTTAATCCCTTACGATCCTCTATTGTTACCATTAGCCTTTGTTTAGAACTCTTAATAATCTTACCTATTAGCACAAAGCCTCCCTTTATCGATTCTTATTTCCGGTATTTTGTCCTGACCCTTTTCTTCGATTCTTTGATTCAAAGCAATAAGGGACGTAAGCTGAGACGGGAATAGTAAAAAACTACAATATATACTTAGAATACCACATAATCTGTCGTAAATACAGCGAAAAGAAATACGTTTCTAATCAACCGCAATCAGTGAGATCGCCTTTTAATTTTGACAGGGCGTGGGGTAGGGCATCTACGATAAAAGACAGGCATTCCGTAGCTGCTTTAGGGCTTCCGGGAAGATTTATGATAATGCTTTCTCTGCGTATGCCACAGATGCCACGCGATATAATACCATGTGGTGTTATTTTATAACTCTCCATTCTCATTACCTCTGCGAAGCCCGGGAGTTCCTTTTCGATGACTGTTCGGGTTGCTTCAGGGGTGACATCCCTCTTCCCGAGTCCTGTTCCACCGGTTGTTATGATAAGGTCTATTTTTAATTCATCTGTGAACTTTTTTATTGTATCTGCGATGATATTGACTTCGTCAGGAATAATTACAATATTATTTACTTCATAAGCATCCATGAGCATCCCTTTTAATGCCGGACCGCTTTTGTCTTCCCTTTCCCCCTTGGAGCCTTTGTCGCTGATCGTAATAATTGCAACTGTATATTTCACCTGTTAGCCCCTTTCGTTTTTACAATGAACCGTGAACAGTTAACTGTGAACTGATTTCTATTTCGTCTCCAACTTTGACTTCACCTTCAGTAAGCACCTCGGCGAATACGCCCTCCTTCGGCATGACACAATCGCCTACCTGCTGAAATATGGCGCACCTGCTGTGGCATTCCTTTCCTATCTGGCTGACCCGCAGAACAACACTCGTACCAACCTGTAATCTTGTTCCTACGGGAAGAGAAATGAGGTCGATACCTTCTGTTGTCAGATTTTCTGCAAAATCACCAGAGTGAACATCAAGACCCTTTTTCCTCATCTTTTCGATGCTTTCCGTGGCAAGCAGGCTTACCTGCCTGTGCATGAAGCCTGCATGGGCATCATTTTCAAGACCCATATCCTTTATAAGACTGCATTTTCCTATATTATGTTTTTTCTCGCCTTTGTCTTTACTGATATTAACTGAAATGATTTTTCCTTTCATCGCCGTTTCTCCGTTTCTCCGTTTCGGTTTCTTATACGCCCCGCTTTTCCCACCGCTTTTCTCGAGGAGATAAAACGGGCCCAGTTCAATACCCTTATCGATTGCCTTACACATATCGTATATTGTAAGGGCAACAATTGCAGCGCATGTAAGGGCTTCCATTTCAACGCCGGTTTGCCCCTTTGTTCTTACTGTTGAAACAATTTCAACGGCCGAATCCTTATCAATGAAATCGTAATTTACATCTATGTGGGTAATTGAGAGCGGATGACAGAGCGGTATAAGTTCATGAGTCTTTTTTGCACCCATTATTCCCGCTATCTTTGCAACAGTGAAGATATCTCCTTTGGGTCCCTGTCCCATTTTTACCGTCTTGTATGTTTCCTGTGACATTGTGACCCTGCCGTAAGCCTTCGCCTCCCGTTCAGTCTCATTTTTACCGCTCACATCCACCATATGAGCCTTCCCGTCGCTATCGAGGTGTGTCAGTTTCATATAAAATCTCCTGATGAATAACTGAATTTATTATACATTTATTTTTTACGTCAAACACCTTTTTGCAGTATGATTTTATCCAATTGGTCGACTGCTTCAAAATGTTTATCCCTGGTGAGCAGCATGCCGCCCGAACTCATACAGCATGCGGCAATCCATACATCATTAATGGGTATTTTGCTTCCCCTTTTTGTCAGTGAAAGAACTATTGTTGCATATTTACGTGCAACATCATCATTTACATCTATTATCCTGACTTTCAGTACGTCCATGAACCTATCAAGCCTATCTTCATTAAACTGCTGTCTGCTTCCTTTCATAAATCCGTAACGCAACTCTCCAAGCACGATGGCAGGGATAAAAATCAGGCTGCTACGCTTTGCCAGTATGTCAACCACATCAGGCAATCCTTCAGCGTAATCAGTGTAAACGCTTGTATCCAGGACAATCTTCATTTCCAGTCCTCATCATCGACCCTTTCGAAAACGTCCAATGATTGCCTCAACTCGTCTGCTTCTTCATGGGAGAGCCAGCCTGCAAGGCTTCTGATAAGTTGTTCGCGATTCTGGCCGATACCAATTTTTTCATCAACGGCATCAAGGATATAGCCCGTTTTTGTTTTTCCCGCTTTCAAAGCTTCTTCGCTGATAATTTGTTCCTTTTCCGGGGTTATTCTTAAACTGATCGGCATCGTGTATCACCTCCTGTATCGCAATGTTATAATATTGTATCTCAATGGAACAGGAAAATCAAACGATAAAACTGCTTTTTGAAATGAAGGGTGAATTCCAATTCACCTCAAAAGGTTTCTATACTTTCTCTCACTGTGATAGAAAGTATACCTAATTGTCTAAACCAAAGCCAGTATTGGGTTTACAGAGATTTCATGTTTTGTACCAACTGTTGGTACCAATGCTGTAGACACAGTGTCTACAATCGCCGAAAATGATATGAAATCGATATTTTCGATCATCTTGTTTCAACGCAAAAATCAGCCGTCTCTGTAAGCGGTCGGCTGGATTTAATTGTTGGACGCTACTCTTTCCAATCTTCTAGTTTCAGGTTTTTAATTCTTATAAATTCGTTTGTATTATTGGTTACAAGAATGAGATTACGCGCAACCGCCTGAGCTGCGATGAGCATATCGTAAGGGCCGATAAGATTTCCTTCTTTTTTTAGCTGTGATCTTATAATTCCAAAGTGTTCAGCGTCGGTATTACCAAAATCGATAATTTCAAATGGAGCCAGAAATTCTGTTAAGGATATTCTGTTTTTTTCAATGTTTTGACTGTTGTAAACGCCAAATTGCAATTCGGCTACCGTGATGCTGGATAAATAAACGGTTTGTTCGAGTACACTGCGCAATTTTTCCAAGACATAAAGAGGCTTTCTGTTCTTGATAAAAATACAGATATTTGTATCAAGCAAATACATTACAGACCCTTTCGCTCCTGCATTTGCGGCTGTTCTCTCCCGTTTTCCATGAAATCATCGG
>JAPLKA010000129.1 GCA_026388315.1 Pseudomonadota bacterium
GCCTACCCGATAAGGAAATGCATATGTCTCCATAAGATGAGAGAACTTTTATAGAGATTGGCCGGTATAACTCGAAAGGAAGAAGGAACATGCTTATGGAAAAATTGATTATTTCACAGGTTCGTACCCGCTTGCGGGTCGAGCTTGGCTGACAGAGGGGGCGACGTGAGCCCCGGTAATAGTTTATTTACATTTTTTACACTTATGCTACACTGTGAAAATCCAAGAACCTTTGCAGGGTTGGGGTGAAAATGGGAATTTTACAGACACTGTTTCAAGGCAGGAAAACACGACAATTCGCCGCATGGCAGATTGAGCTTACTACGCTTTGTCCGTTGCGGTGTACCATGTGCATCAAAGAAGAGTATAGAGACTGGCACCGGAAAGACATGGACATTAATGACTTCAAAAAGATTGTACCTTATATGAAAAACGTGAAAAGCGTGGTGCTTGAAGGATGGGGCGAATCACTGCTACACAAAGATTTGATAGAATGCATCCATCTTGCAAAAAAGGAAGGGACACAGGTCGGTTTTGTTACAAGCGGTATGGGTCTTACTGATGAGTATACAACTAAGCTTATAAGAGCAGGGGTAGACTTCATTGGATTTTCACTGTCGGGCGCCACACCTGAAACACATAATTCTATCAGGGTAAATTCCGATTTTGATACGCTGATTAATTCAATTAAACTTTTCAAAAAGCTAAGTGACAAATATGCTCCGCCCAACAAACCCAAAATGCACATCGTTTATCTCATGCTGAAAGAAAATATCGGCGAGTTGCCCGTTCTCATCGACCTTGCAAAGGAAATCGACATTGAGGAAATCGTCCTATTAAATATCATTCAGATTTCTAATTCATGGCAGGACGACAAGAAGGTTTTTACATGCAATAACGAGGAACCCTATAAAGAATTATTAATAAAAGCGGTGAATAAGGCCAGACGGTCAAATATCAGACTTGTTATACCCAACGTCACTCCCGATGAAGTATCCGTATGCAGTGAAAACCCTCTTAAGAATCTTTATATATCGGTTGAAGGTGAGGTATCGCCATGCGTATATCTTTACCCTCCTGTAGCCTCCCCTTTTAAAAGGGTTTTTTGCGGGCAGGAGCACAATATCGACAAGGTGAGTTTTGGTAATATTTTTCGTGAACCATTTGAATCGATATGGAACAGAAAAGAATATGCCGATTTCAGGGGATGTTTTATTCAGCGGCAACAAAATTTTAAAGAAGCCTTTCAGTCTTTTCTCGACTTGAAGAAACCGGAAGTATCGGAACTGCCCCCGCCTCCCCTACCCTGCAGAACCTGTTATAAGATGTTAGGATTTTAAGGAGAAGATATGAGAAAGGGCAAACAGAGTTTATCCTGTCTGCCCTTGGCTGCTTAGTGCCTACTGCTTGAGCACTTGGTTCGTTGTGCCATTTAAAACGTCGGCACCGGGAAGAGTATACCGCCGAAAATCAGATATGCAAAAATGAGCGTCCAGACGACATTGAAGGCCTGGGCAATGAGAAATACCGCTGCCGGTTTACCGCCACCCATTGCCACAAGCTCTTTGAATTTGGTGTCAAGACCGATGCATAAAAATGCAAGGGTAAACCACCAACCCCTCAGCCCTGCAGTAACACTGGTCACGGCCTTCGCTGAAGCTTCTGACATGAAGAAGGAAAATACAATGGACACTACGATAAAACCGACAACGAATTTTGGAAACCTGAACCATATATCCATAACACTTGGTTTTTCACCGGTTGCCTGCCCTTTAAAGCTGAACCATATGGCAAGCAGAAACGCAGCAGCGCCGATCAAAACATTCTGCGCCATCTTTACAACGATAGCAACCGCCATTGCTGCATCCCCTGCTATTGCGCCTGCCGCAACAACAGCGCCCGTTGTATCAATGGTGCCGCCGATCCATGCGCCTGCCACCGCAGCAGACATACCCACTGCTTTCGCAATAAGGGGCTCAAAGATCAGCATAGGGATGGCACAAAGAAGGACAAGAGAAATGGTATGGCTCACCTTCTTCTGATCCCCTTTTACAGCTCCGCCTGCAGCTATGGCAGCCGAAACACCGCAGATAGAAACCGCAGTTCCAAGGATCGATGAAAACTCATCATCAAGCCCCATTTTCCTTCCCACCCATAGGCAGACATAAAAAACAGCCCCGATGACTATAATGGACTGGATCATGCCGTATGCCCCGACTTTCGCGATTGTGGTGAAGAGAACCTCGGCGCCCAGCAATACAAGGCCTATTTTAATGAAAAACTCCGTTTTTACTGCAGTCTTGAGCCATTCGGGTACACCGACTGTATTGCTGATCAGGAGTCCAAAAAGCAATGACCAGAAGACCACCTCAAGGCCATAATAGGATACTGTAGCGTTTCCTGCAACAAAGAATGATAAGGCGGAGAGTACATAGATGATCGGGAAGCCGGCGGTAAATTTGCCGACAGGCATCCCCATACAGGCCATGCCGATTGCACCGAGGATCCATAATCCAATGAGCAGATACAAGGTCTTAAGAAGGTTATCACCTGAAAGCACCTTTCCAATAGTGGCGCCTGCATCACCCTTTACACCTTTGGCGATTTTATCTGCCTTCTTCTTTACGTCTTTATCTTTTGCTTCTTTTGCTGCCTTCTCAAGCTTACCGGCAACATCGCCGGCAGCCTTTCTGTCCCTCGCGCTAAATGCTGCTTTCAGAGCAAGGGTCTGGCTCTGAATCCCTGCTTCTCCCTTTGTTTCTGCCTCCTTTGCGAGAGATTCAACCTTTGGCGCCAGTTCAGAGACCTTGTCAAAAAATGCCCCGTCTCCCATCCACTTCCACCCTGGAAGTTTAAATGTGGCCCCTGCCATAAACACGATGAGGATGATAAACCCGATCCACACAGACATCCAGTCATCCTTTTTCCAGAGCGTCGTCCAGTCAATACTTTTCTGCTCTGCCATAATTACCCCCTTGTCTCGAAGATTGTTTAAACAAATAGCTACATTATAATCCTTAAATACCTTATTAGCGTAGATTAACAAACTTGTCAACCCTCTTTTGGAAAATCAAATCCTAAATCCGAATATCGTAATTGAATTTAGAATTTAGAATTGTTTGGAATTTGTATCTATACTTATCCCTTGCAAAATCAGTGAAATACGTTATATTTAGATAACCAAATAACAATATCCAAACTTTCCTGCCTGTGCCTTGGACGAGGCAGACAGGTGTAATTTGGAAGATTGATGATTGGTTATTTTCAAGGAGGTACACATGGAGTATTCTGAAATGGTAATGGATCACTTTAAGAACCCACGCAACAAGGGCATAATCAAAAATCCGGATGGCATCGGAGAGGTAGGTAATCCGATTTGCGGCGACATGATGAAAATTATGATAAAGGTCGAAGATGAACGGATTATTGATATAAAGTTCAGCACCCTTGGATGTGGCGCAGCCATTGCGGTCTCAAGTATAGTGACAGATATGGCCAAAGGGAAGACCCTGAAAGAAGCCATGAAGATCACAAAACAGGAAGTCGCTAAAACCCTTGGGGAATTGCCAAAGAATGAATTGCACTGCGCAAACCTCGGGGCTGATGCGCTTCACATGGCTATTATAGATTACTACAACCGGATAGCGGGAAAACAAAAGGATACATCCAGGGAAAAGGTTGATTATATCGGTAAAAGAAAAGGCAAATGCTACTGCCCTTATTGTGATACGGTATTCCTTAGTGAAACGCTTTTCTGTGCAAAATGCGGTAAGCCAACTGCAGGCCAGAATAAGTAATTGCCCATGTTTTATATCACATTACCATTTTATATCACGTTACCAAATAAGGAGCTTAAGAGATGAATACCATCTATTTTGATCATATATCTGCCACACCGCTTCATCCTTTAGTAAAGGAAACAATGATCAATTTTATACAGAATGACAACTTTGGAAACCCTTTGAGTCAGCACCATATTGGCGATGCCGCTGTCGAGGCACTGGAAGGAGCGCGTGACCAGGTGGCGCAACTCATTCATGCAAATCCTGAGGAAATCGTCTTCACATCAAGTGGCACCGAATCAATCAATCACGCCATAAAAGGGGTTGCCTTTGCAAAGTTTAAAAAGGGGAAACATATTGTAAGTACAAATATTGAACATCAGTCGGTAGCAAGGACATTGAGGGTACTTATGCGCCTGGGATACCAGGTCACTGCTATTCCCGTTGATAAATATGGCCTTGTTGACCCGAAAGACGTTGAAAAAGCGATTACCGAAGATACGATACTCGTATCCATCATGCATGCAAACAATGAAATAGGGACGATAGAACCTATCGCCGAAATCGGGAAAATCACCAGTGCAAAGAACGTGCTATTTCATACAGATGCTGTGGCATCGGGAGGGAATATCCCTATCAATGTTGACGAACTGGGCGTTGACCTCCTCAGTATGGCAGCCAACCAGTTTTATGGACCATCCGGCGCAGGAGCCCTCTACATACGCCCGAAAACGGAAATATTTCCCCTCATTGATGGCGGCACCCAGGAGAACAACAGGCGTGCCGGGACACAAAACATACTCGGCAACGTAGGGATGGGCAAGGCCGCTGAGCTGGCCCGTATGGAGATGCCCCAGCGCACAGAACACCTGCTCAAACTCAAAAAAGCATTCATTGAAAAGCTAAACACCCTTGAGGAGATTCACATTAACGGGCATCCTGAGCTTTCTCTCCCCGGTCTTGTTTCCGTTTCTGTAGAATATGTTGAAGGGGAGTCCATGATGATCATGCTCGAGGGGGAAGGCATCTGCGTTTCCACCCGTTCAGCCTGTGCAGCGGGTTCTTTAAGGGCATCACACGTCCTCATTGCTACCGGCTGCGATTATGTTACAGCCCAGGGAACACTCATCTTCTCTTTTGGCACCGGAAATACCCTTGATGATATTGATAAGGCCTTTGCAGCGCTTAACAAGAGCGTCACATTCCTGAGGAGCATGTCACCGCTTTACAAGAAAAAATAGTTCATGGCTCTACATACCGTAATCTGCGGAGTTTGACAATAACGTAAACCTCTTTCCCCACATCAAGGTTCATCTCGTCGAAAGCGCTTTTTTGAAGCTCGGTGAGGAGATTATTGCTGCCAACGGCAACACGCACCCGTATGGTAGAATTTATAGGTAATATTTCCGTAATAATGCCTTTGTAGCGATTAAGGGCCGGGCCGGGGGGTTTTGTGTCCGAGATGTAAATATCGTGGGGCGGGATTGCAAGCTTTTTTATGCTGCTACCCTCATAGGGAAGGATAATGCTCATATCTCCCGAAACGACTTCAACAAGACCTGTCGATAGAATATGGCAGTGATCGCAATTCAGGATGTTGGGCATACCGATAAATTCAGAGACTATGTCTGTTCTGGGATTAAAGAAAATATCATTCGGCGTTGCCAGTTGCTCAATCTGGCCCTTATGAATGATGGCTATCCTGTCGGCCATTTCTTCAGCCCCCAGAAGATCATGTATCACAAAAACCGATGTAATCTCCAATCTCTTCAGGAGAACACACAACTCTGTCCTTAAGTATTTCGATGTCTGGGGATCAAGACCTGACAGGGGCTCATCAAGGAGCAGAATCTTCTGAAAAGGGGCAATAGCCCTGGCAATAGCAACCCTCTGTTTTTCACCTCCACTCAGGTTATGGGGATGCCTCTCTCTAAGGCCTCCGATATGGAGTGCATCAAGTAATGCCTCAACCCTCTTCTTTATTACCTTTTCCGGATAGCCCTGAACCTTTAATCCATAGGCAATATTAGAAGATACATTTAGATGGGGGAAAAGTGCCAGGTCCTGAAAAAGGTACCCTACCCCTCTTTTATGCGGGGGTGTTTGATCCATCTTTTTCTCATCGAAAAAGACTTCGCCCCTGTAATCTGTAAGACCGGCTATGACGTTGAGCAGTGTGGACTTCCCTGCCCCGTTGGGACCAACAAGTACAAGCAGTTCTTTATCCTCAATCTCAAGATTTACATCATTGAGAACGTATTTACTGATATGTTTTAATTCTATGTGCGACATGCTTCCTTTTTTTAAAAAGCGTTCAAGGTTCGAGATTCACGCATACGGTGTTTTTGCAGTAAACAGTCTCACCGCATATAAAATGCTCAGCCCTATCCCTACCAATATAAGTACAAGGACTACAGTACCCTCAATATCAGCGCTGGCAAGTCTCATAAAAATAGCCACAGGAATGGTCTCGGTTTTCATGGCCATGGAACCGGCGATAGTAATTGTTGCACCGAACTCACCAAGCGCTTTTGCCCACGTCAGTATTGAAGCGGCGATAATTCCATTTTTGCTCAATGGTAGGGTCACGTTAAAAAACGCCTTTGAAGGCGAAGCACCGAGCGTTTTCGCCACCTCCTCATATCTCTGGGGAATTTCATCCATAGCGGCCTTAACAAGTCTGGTTGCTATGCCTGCCGTGGTAATAAATTGTGCGATAAGTATCCCGTAAACGGTAAACACAAATTGCATTCCCTGCTCTTGAATAGCAAGACCGGCAGGTGTGTTAAAAAAAATAAGAACCATGGCGCCGAGGGCTACGGGAGAAACAATCATGGGAAGTTCAAGCACTGTATCAACAAATTGCCTCCCGAAAAAATTATACCTGGAGAGTGCATATGCAGATGGAATGGCAAAGAACATAGACAGAAGCGTGGCAATGGTGGCGGTAACAATGCTTAACCGTATGGAAAATAATGTCCTTTCAGAAAACAGTATCTCAAGGAATAGCGATCCTCTGTAAAAGTAAAGGAGCGAGAGAATCAGAGTCACATACAATAAAAATGTAACAAAGCTGAATGTTATGGCAAGACGCTTAAAGCTCATCTCTTAAGCCAGTCCTCAGGCACCGTATACTCTCCGCCGACAGGCTTCTTCTGTCCGATCCATTCAAATGCTTCGTCGGGACTCATGAAGTAATGGTATTTCCTGAAAGTTGCTTTACCTTCATCGGAAAGGACAAAATCTATGAATTTTTGAGAAAGCGCCTTATTTTTCGTAAATTTAGAAATTGCGATGGGGATATATCCAACCCTTACTACTTCATGCTTTTTTAACGGAACGGTCTCAATTCTTTCAGGGTCCCAGTATTGAAAAACCCTCCAGCCGAGAACGGCATCAACTGTCTTTAATGAAATAGCTGTTGCCGTCTTCTCACAGCTTTCCGTGTAATTTACAAGATTTTGCCTGAACGCTGCCTTTTGTTCTGAATTAAGATTTTTCTGTATAATTTCAACAGCGTATAATCCTACACAAACCCCTTCCGGGTTTGCTATGGCAACACGCAAGCCCGGTCTGACAAGGTCAGCAAGCAGCTTTATGCCTTTTGGATTTCCCTTTTGTACATTGATTGCAGGTACAAGATACACAACATATTTTTCTGTTTCAGGAAAAACAAACCCTTTCTTCTTGGCAAGTTCCATATAATCTGACGAACCGGGTAAATAGATATCCCCTTTTTTTGCAAGGGACATCTGGGAAAGGACAAAACCGGACCCGCCAAAAGTGATATTAACTTTTACGCCTGTTTTCTTTTCAAATGCCTTTGCAATTTCTTCCGCTGGCGGTTTGCTTGCAGCGCCGGCAAAAACCAACAATTCCTCCCCGAAAGATTTTAACGGGATAGTGCAGGAAACACATATGAAAATAGCAGCAACCGCGAATTGAATCATCTTCATTTAAAAAAACCTCCCATTTTGTCAACTATACGGAATAATATCCGACTTTACCTTTGTTTTCAATTCCAATCTTACATTGTTTCGAGTTTCACTATTTTATTTACATCCAAATTGACAAGTTTTGTTTTCGTTGCTATATATTAATCTATTGAGCCGTTTTCCTCACGTAAGGCTTTTGGGTTTTCATGCCCCGCTTTCAGGGGGCGTTTTTCATACAGGCAATTAAATCTTTAGGGAGGTGGATGAATGGACGAAGATACCCCTTTACTCGATGAACTGGAGAAGGGACCCTGGCCAAGCTACGTAAAAGAGATCAAGCGCATGGCCAAAAAGAACAAGGCAGCGAAAGATTTGCTCGGCATCCAGGAATTGTCCTACAAAGACAGGGTAACTCACTGGAAACACGGCGGGATCGTGGGAGTAACAGGCTATGGGAGCGGCGTAATCGGGAGATACTGCGATGTTCCGGAAAAGTTCCCTGATGCGGCAGCATTCCACACCATGCGTGTTAATCATCCTGCCGGATGGTTCTATTCAACGAAAAGTCTGCGTAAATTGTGCGACATCTGGGAGCAATACGGAAGCGGTATGACAAATATGCATGGCTCAACCGGTGACGCTATTCTCCTTGGAACCACTACAGACAACCTGCAGCCGTGTTTTGACAGTTTGACGGAAGCAGGTTTTGACCTTGGTGGCTCCGGTTCTGCACTGCGGACAATTGCCGGTTGTGTTGGTCAGGCACGCTGCGAGTGGTCCAACTTTGATACGCTCAAGCTTGTCCACGATCTTACCATGGAGTTTCAGGATGAGATCCACAGACCTCGCTGGCCTTATAAGTTCAAGATCAAGGCCTCAGGCTGTCCCAACGATTGTGTAGCAGCCATCGCAAGGGCAGATTTCACGATAATCGGTACATGGAGAGATACCCTCCGCATTGATCAAAATGCAGTCAGGAATTACGTAGACAACGGGTTCGACATTAAAACGCTTGTAGTCGATAAGTGCCCCTCCGAAGCCCTTGAATGGGATGAGAAAAACAAGGAATTAAAACTCCAGGCGGACGACTGTGTCAGGTGCATGCATTGCATCAACAAGATGACCAAGGCGATAAGGCCTGGTGTCGAAGGCGGCGCTACAATTCTCATTGGCGGTAAGGCTCCTATTATTAAAGGCGCATACCTGTCATGGGTTTTAGTACCTTTTATGAAAATCGAACCCCCCTATGATGAAATCAAAGATCTGCTCCGTAAGATATGGGATTGGTGGGATGAAAATGGTCGTACCAGGGAAAGGCTTGCGGAACTCATCGAAAGAATCGGCCTTAAGAATTTTCTTAAGGAAATGGGCATACCACCCGTTCCACAGATGGTCTATAAACCAAGGGCAAATCCGTATGTGTATTTTTAAGAACGCTATGCGCATAGCGCCAAGCGCAAAGTGTATTAACCAGTAGGAGGATAGGATGAACAGAACGGACATAGGACCACCCGATTACCGGGATATGCTCCCTGATGCAATAAAAATGAATTATGGCAAATGGAAATATCATGAAAATGTACGTGCAGGTGTTTTAAAGCACGTCTCTGAAACAGGCGATGAAGTCTACACGGTAAGGGTCGGCTCTCCAAGACTCGTAAGCATCGATTTTATCCGGGACATATGCGACATTGCGGACAAATATTGTGATGGCCATCTGAGGTTCACAAGCCGTTCCAACATTGAATTCATCACCGATAACAAATCAAATGTAAACGGGATTATAGAGGAAGCAGCGAAACTAGGTCTCCCTGCTGGCGGCACAGGGAACGGCATTTCGAATATTATCCATACCCAGGGATGGATACACTGTCACAGTGCAGCGACAGACGCTTCAGGTCTCGTGAAGGCGATAATGGATGAGATGTACGAATATTTTACCAGCATGAAATTGCCCGCCTATGTGAGGATCGCTGTGGCATGCTGCATCAATATGTGCGGCGCTGTCCACTGCTCTGATCTGGCAGTAGTGGGTATACACAGACGGCCGCCAAAAGTCGACAACGAAAAGGTGCTGGCACAATGCGAGATACCGACGACCATACAATCCTGCCCGACAGGTGCAATAAGAAGGAATCCCGACCCCAACATAAAGAGCGTTGTCGTAAGGGAAGACCTCTGTATGTACTGCGCTAATTGTTTTACTGTATGTCCTGCCATGCCGCTTGCCGATGCCGAGGGCGACGGTGTAGCCATCTATGTGGGCGGGAAGGTTTCCAATGCGAGGAAACCTCCGATGTTTTCGCGTATGGTTGTGCCATTCCTCCCCAATACCCCGCCCCGCTGGACAGAGGTTGTGGATGTATTAAAAAAGATTGTGGAAATATATGCCGGGAGTGCAAAAAAATATGAAAGAATGGGCGAGTGGATAGAAAGGATAGGCTGGGAAAAATTCTTCAGGTTGACAGAGATACCATTTACAGACCAGCATATTGACGATTTCACGCACGCCGTGGAGACTTACAGGACAACCACCCAGTTTAAGTGGTAAGGGGAAAAGGAGGTAAGGATATTGGCAGACGAGATCAGCAGCGAACTGAAACAAAAGGTAATCGATTATCTTAAAACGGTGTCGAAAGCAAAAAATAAAGAAGTGGCCCATGAGCTCGGGATAGATAAACACCTTGTGGACAAGGCAATTTCTGAACTGAGCAAGGAAGGCAAAATAGAATATTTATACCTTGGCGCCTCCTTTATAAAGCTCAAGGACACATAAATGCCGCCACGGATCATGATTGCTGCCCCCGGCGGACGTTCCGGGAAGACCATCGTGAGCATCGGCCTCTGTGATGCCTTCAGAAGACGGGGGTTTACCGTACAACCATTTAAAAAGGGGCCTGATTATATCGATGCGTCATGGCTTACTGCAGCATCCGGCAGGAACTGCCGTAACCTTGACGCATTTCTCATGGATGAAAAAACGCTCCTCCGGAGTTTTGAGCAAACCACCAATAAGGCTGACCTCGTTCTCATTGAAGGAAACATGGGGTTTTACGATGGAATAGACCCGGACGGCACAGGAAGTTCTGCCCACTTATCAAGATTGCTCAAGACTCCTGTAATCCTCGTCGTTAATACCTCCAGGATGAGCCGAAGCGCAGCAGCCCTCATAAAGGGTTTTCAGAACTTCGAACCGGAAACGCAGATCGCAGGAGTAATTCTTAACAACGTTTCAGGTGAAAGACACAAATCAAAGCTCATACAGGCAATAGAACGGTATTGCCATATCCCTGTGGTTGGAGCCATACCGAAAATACAGAACCTCAGCATTACGGAACGTCATCTGGGGCTTATACCTTTCAATGAAAGCACATCGGGAGCATCAGACATTACCGATATAGGCACATTCGTTGAGCGCCACCTGGATCTTGATGCAATATTATCGATTGCACAGAACGAACAGAGCGAACAGAGCGAACAAATTAATTCATCTGATGGTCCGGGGGATTCTCAGAAGACAAATCCTGTCGTTCGCATCGGCGTCGTGTTTGACAAGATTTTCAATTTCTATTACCCGGAAAACCTTGAAGCCTTGACGCAGGCAGGGGCTGAGATCGTATATATTGACTCGCTGAAAGACAGGATACTGCCGGAAATTGATGGCCTTTACATCGGTGGCGGTTTCCCTGAGCTTCACCTCGAAGAGTTGTGGGACAATAGGTCTCTCATGAACGATATTGTCGTTGCAATCGAAGGCGGTCTCACAGTCTATGCCGAATGCGCAGGGCTTATGTATCTCAGCAGAGGGATAAGGACAAATGGCAAACTATACAAAATGGCAGGCATCATACCATCCGAAGCAGAGTTGTCCAGGCGGCCATTCGGACACGGATACGTAGAGGCGGAAATCGTTCATGAGAACCCTTTCTTTCCCATGGGTACCATATTGCGCGGTCATGAGTTTCACCATTCAAAACTTTCCAGCGTCAATGACCTTCGATGCGCCATAAGAATTAAAAGAGGTTATGGAATCAACGGCACAGTTGATGGTATTGTTTACAAGAATATGTTTGCCGCATATACACATCTCCATGCCCTCGGTACACCGGAATGGGCTGATGCTTTCGTATCTTCTGTATTGAAACATAAGAAATATGCTTACAAAGAAATTACAAAGGAGGGTCTATGGCAGCAGTCTGTCCAGTATGTAAAGTAGAAGTTGAAGAGAAAAAGGCACGAGGGACAAGCAGCTACAAAGAGCAGACTTACTATTTCTGCAGCAAGGCCTGTAAGAAAAAATTCGACGAGGAACCTGAAAAATACACAAAAAAGGGTAAATAGCCCGCATAGCGGGCGAGAAGGGGTGGCTCCGACAGCTCCGCTGATGGAGGGGGCGACGTGAGCCCCATAAATTGAAATAGGAGGTAATACATGGCAAAGACAACCCTTGGCGGAATTGAAATGGAGATTGATGAGGACGGTTTTATACAGGAACCGGATAAATGGAATAAGGAGATCGCAGAGGACATCGCAAAACTGGAAAGCGCTTACCCCATGACTGAAGAGCACTGGAAATTAGTGAACTACCTGAGGGATTATTTTTTGAAGTATGAAATTGCCCCACCAATAAGAATGCTTGTCAAACAGACAGGAATCGATTTAAAAAGAATCTATCAATTATTCCCTGGAGGTCCGGCAAAAGGGGCATGTAAGATAGCCGGGTTACCCAAACCCACAGGATGCGTGTAAAACCTAAGGGGTCAAGGGGTCAAGGGGCCAAGGGTTCAAGTGTTTCGGAAACCCCTCGGACCCTGGAACCCTGGAACCCTGGAACCCTTTTTTTATGAAAATCTTCTTGGCTATCCTCACCTATTTCTCATACACCTTCATCATCGCCATGTATACCATCAAGGCGGTAAAATACTTGAAGCTGCCTACACATCTCAGGTGGGAGCTCTACCCTGTTATGCATGAAGAAAAATATCGGTACGGGGGTTCGTATTTCGAGCAGGTGGACTGGTGGACAAGAATACGGCAAAAACGTTATTTGCGTGGATTTCTATTTTTACTCAAAGAGTACTTTGTCCTTAATGAATATTTTCAAAAAAACAAAACCTACTGGTACTTTCTCTATCCATGGCATATAGGGTTCATTCTGATCATTACCTTCCATATGCTCTGCTTTTTCGGGGCGGTTGCCATGGTTTTCGGCATTACAATATCATCATCGTCGCAAAGTATGACAGGCATCGTATTTTATTATGCTATCCTCTTTACCGGGGTTGTGAGTTTCGTTACTGGTGCATTCGGGAGTGTTGGCTTACTGATAAAAAGGATCTATGATGAAAATCTAAAACAGTATGCTACGCCCCTGCATTACTTTACCTATATTTTCACCTTTATAGTTTTTATCAGTGGACTCTATGCATGGTATTTTATAGACCCGACATTGTCCGAATACAGGGAATTCTGGAAAGGTCTCATTACATTTAAATTCATTGATGTAGAATTTGGTGCAGCAGCGCATATCATACTCTTCAACCTTTTTCTCGTTTACCTCCCCTATACACGGTCTATGCATTATATCACGAGATTCTTTGCATTTTATTTGATCAGATGGGATGATGAACCTAACATCAGAGGCAGTAAACTTGAACGCAAATTACAGGCACTTTTGAATCAAAAGGTTTCCTGGTCAGCACTACATATCAAATCGGGAAAAACGTGGGGCGAACAGGTTGAAGAACCGAAGATGCGAAGTTGAGAGGATAAGAAGTTGAGAAAACAGGCAAAAATATGCAGATAGAAGATATAAGTAAAAAGAGCGAACAACTGATCAGGATAAAACCTGAAGACCTCATGCCCCTTCCCTGTCCTTACGATACACCCGATGCAGACCCGGCCATTAGAGAACTGACTCAGGATCAAAAGAATCGTTATGAAGCTTCTCTTGACGGCGTCCTCGCCATAGGCATACCCAAACCCGAAACAAAAGAAAAAGAAGAAGAGCTTATAAAAAAATTCCTTTCAGGTCTTGCCAAACTCCTCACAAAAGAAAACAACTGGACATTTCTCCAGCCCCTCTTGCATTCACTTGAGTATTGTGTCAAATGTCAGATTTGTAATGATTCATGTCCTACCTATGTGGCAAGCGGAAAACAGGAAATTTA
Organism: Pseudomonadota bacterium; assembly: GCA_026388315.1. NCBI lineage: Bacteria > Pseudomonadati > Pseudomonadota > Pseudomonadota bacterium. The sequence continues at coordinate 13,888 of JAPLKA010000129.1, forward strand.
CCGGCCTACATACCGTCCGGAGATATTGCGCCGCATTATCAATAAATACCTGAAAAAGCAAAGCATCCTATCCTTGAAACTGACAGGAAGCGATATTGAGCTTAACTGGACACTCATTGCAAGGCTCGCCGAGCTTGCATACCGGTGCACCCTTTGCAGACGGTGTGCTCAGATATGCCCTCTGGGGGTGGACAATGGCCTTATAAGCCACGAGATAAGAAAAATATTCAGTCAGGAGATGGGAATAGCCCCGAAAGAATTACATGAATCCGGAACTGTTCAACAATTAAAGGCCGGATCTTCTACTGGTATCGCACCAAAGGCATTGGTCAATATTATAAGCTTTATGGAAGATGAAATAGAGGAAAAAACGGGTAAGAAAATCAAGATTCCCGTTGATAAAGAAGGGGCGGACATCCTCCTTCTCCATAACGCAGGGGAATTCATGGCATGGCCGGAAAACACAGAGGCCTTTGCTATTATCTTCGAAGCTGCCGGATTAAACTGGACCCTTTCGAGTGAGCTTGTTGGATATGATGCGGTGAATTATGGTGTCTGGTATGATGACTTCCAGTTTGCAAAGATCGCACTAAGACATGCCGAGGTTGCAAAGACATTAAAGGTAAAGAAAATATCTGTCGGTGAATGCGGTCATGCCCATAAGGCAATGATGGTCATTGCTGACAGGATATTAACGGGAGATTTGAATATACCGAGAGAAAGCGCCATTCCCTTACTGGCAGACCTCGTCATGAATAATAAAATTAAGCTTGACCCGGGCAGAAATAACTTCCCTATCACACTCCATGATCCATGTAATATGGTAAGGCTCATGGGCATCGTAGAACCACAGAGGCAGATTTTACGTAAAATCTGCCCGCAGTTCCGGGAAATGGAGCCTCATGGAGTGGAAAATTACTGCTGCGGTGGTGGAAGCGGCTTCGCAATTATGCAATCGATGAATTTTCCTGACTGGAGAAGCGCAATATCGGGGCGCGTAAAACTGAAGCAGGTCCTCGAAACCTTCCAGGATGTTATTTCACCCGGTATCCCAAAGTATGTTTGCGCACCCTGTTCAAACTGTAAAGGGCAGATAAGGGATCTTTTCAATTATTATTCTGTTTTTGAAAAGTGCAACATCTTTTATGGCGGGCTTGTCGAGTTGATAGCTAATGCAATGGTGGATATAAAAAAACCTTTTATTGAGTGGGAATGGCATTAGTCGCAGGCTTGAGCCTGCGAGTGTTGAGTTGACAAAGGAAGGTACGTTATGGATAACCCGAAAGGTAAAGTAATTATACTGGGGTCTGAATATGTTGGTCGGGGTGATGATATCCTTGGATTTGAAATCCTTATGACCCTTCTCGATGCCCTTGCAAAACGTGATGACAGACCTCGTGCAATAATATTCTGGAACACGGCTGTAAAACTTTTAGTGGAAGGCTCGCCTGCCATTACAAGGCTAAAAACCCTTGAAGAAAAAGGCGTTACCATTCTTGCAGGAAGATTCTGCCTGGTGGATTTATGCATTGCCGACACGGTCGCCGTCGGCAAGGCCGCTTCAATGGATGAAATCCTCGACCTTATGCTGAATAACGAAGTCATAAATCTGTAACAGCCTTAATCACAAACGGTGATTTCATGAAAATTGAGCCGGTAAGAAAACCCTTTGAATTATGCCCTTTGAATGAACTGCTCGAAAAAAGTGCAAGATCATTCCCTTCCCGTATTGCCCTCAGAAAAAGGGAAAAACAGGGGTGGAATGCATATACCTATGGACAATTTATTGATGCCGTAAAGAAGGTTGCGGGATTTCTCAGATACAGCGGTTATCAGAAGGGCGATCTTATCGGCATCCTTGGAGATAACTGTCCTGAATGGATCATGTGTTTTATGGCTGTACAATGGATTGGCGGAATCGCCGTTCCCCTCGACACCCGGGCAAAGGAATTTGAACACAGTCACATAATAACCCACTCCGGCATAAAAGCCTTATTCAGCAATACACGCTACCTCGAAGGAATCAAGAACATTAAGCCTCAACTTTTTTTGATATCCATGGATAAAAATAATGCCTATCCCGATCTCCCCGATATTTTCAACAAATTCGATAGTTATTCTGAACGGGAAGAACTGCATATTAGCGAGACAGCCGTGATTTTTTATACATCAGGAACTACCGGCAATCAAAAGGGGGTTGTTCTATCTCATCGGAATATTGTATCCGATATAAATTCTATTTATCAATCAGTCATCTTTGACGAAAACGACCGGTTCTTTTCAGTATTACCTATATCCCATGCATATGAAAATACCGCAGGCAACCTTCTTCCGCTCAGCGTTGGTGCATCAATCACCTATTCGCAACCGTTAAAGCCAAGAGAAATGCTTGAAGATATTCAGGATGCCAAACCCACAATCATGCTCGCTGTCCCGCTCCTTCTGGAGAAACTTCTCGCGGGTATTCGTAAAAAAATGGACAATGTGCCCCTGCACATCAAGGGCCTTTTGGGATTGATCAAGGGGTCTGCCACAATTTTAAATGCATGCCGACAAGGCCTGGGAGGCCGGCTTCTTTACAAAAATATACGGGGAAAGATGGGGTTAGAAAATTTGAGGTTCTTTGTCTCAGGAGGCGCAGCACTATCGCCGTGGGTTCAGAAAGGTATGGAAGGATTCGGCTTTGTGGTTTTACAGGGCTATGGACTTACCGAAGCATCACCCGTTGCTACAGTGAACCCGCCCCATAAGCAAAAAACCGGTAGTGTTGGACCTGCCATTCCTGACACAGAAATAAAAATTATTGATCCAGACGCTGAAGGAATAGGAGAGATTGCAATTAAAGGCCCAAATGTCTTTAAAAAATACTATAAAAACGAAGGCGCAACGAAGGATGTCTTTTTGCCCGACGGGTTTTTCTTGACAGGCGATATCGGCTATATCGACGAAGAAGGCTTCCTCTATATAACAGGCAGGAAAAAATCGGTGATTATTACGCGAAGCGGTCTCAACATCTTTCCCGAAGAGATTGAAAGCATTATACTTGAATCACCTTTCGTTGAAGAAATTCTTGTTATAAAAGGACAAAACCGCATCACGGGCGATGAAGAAGCCCATGCCGTAATCTATCCGAACTTTGATGCAATCGATGAATATTATTCAGATAATAAAACTGTTACCTGGCCAGATGAGCAGTTAAAGATACTCCTGCAGAGAGAAATCGACGAGAGAAGCAAAAAACTTGCTGATTACAAAAAAATCCGTAGCCTTACCTTACGGAACGAGGAATTCCCCAAAACATCTACAAACAAGATTAAACGTTATTTATTCGAAAGTTAAAACTGAAATTTAAAATTTCATTGTTATAGGGCGGGTTTCTGGTATATCATGAATCCACATGATGCATGCTATCAAGACACGCCTGAAAATATTACTCATTGTCTTCTTTTCTCTCATTGTCGCCGGCACAATCGGTTTTATGGCAATTGAAGACAGATCTCTCCTTGATGCAGCCTATTACGTCATTGTAACTGTGGCTACGGTGGGATATGGAGACATTCACCCTGTAACGCCGGCAGGTAAACTATTCGCAATTGTCCTGATTATAACGGGTGTAGGTATTTTTCTGGGCGTTATTGCAAATGTCACGGAAATCATGCTCGCCAAAAGAGAGATTGAAAGCCGCATGGAGAAGCTTAACATGGTCATTGGCGTCTTTTTCAGTGAGGTGGGAATGAAGCTTTTATCCACCTTCACCGGCTATGACCCCAATTTCGAGAAGATACGGGAAGAACTGGTCGTGAAGGCAACATGGACTGATGAAAATTTTTTGGCTGTCAGCAAGGACCTCAAAAATTATGACTATAGTGTCGATATCCATCTTGTTGACCTTGAAGGCATGAGAACATTTCTCCTCGATAAAAGGGGGTTTTTATTGGGCTTGCTGGAAAATCCTGTACTGCTGGAACACCAGTCTTTTACAGACTTGCTCAGGGCAGTATTCCATGTTCTTGAAGAACTTTCTTCCAGAGATAATTTAACGGATCTCCCGGAAAGTGACAAAACGCACCTGGCAGGTGATATCAAAAGGGCTTATAATTTTCTCATTAACGAATGGCTCGATTACATGCAGTATCTGAAAAACAATTACCCGTACCTCTTTTCTCTCGCCATGCGAACCAACCCCTTTGACCACAGCGCCTCCATTATCATTAAGTAATAAACGGTCGTTCCGTATTGGCCTTTCTTATGTACACAACGCAAAGCTCACCCATCAACTTTGGTGTCCACTAAAAGGGGCCTGTTGCCCAAATATACATATAACAATAATAATGGAATATGAGCAGGAAGAACTTTGCAGCTCCTTCGTCGCTGGAACCCGTTTCGCGAGTCGCGCCTTCGAGCATTTTTGGGTACCCACTCGGCGAGAATAAACGCCCCGAAGGGCAATGTTGCTCGACAATGCTCGCAATGAAACCGTACGCATGTCTGAGTCCCGTTATTTCGGGACGAATTTGCGAAATTGAGTGAAATTCGAGCCTCGGGTACCCGCTTGCGGGTGCGGTAAAAAGCGCAGCGAAGCAGGGAGCGTAAGGTTTAATTGCGAACACGGTGAGCAACAACAGTGTTCCTGCGAAAACAATGTTTGGGCAACAGGCCCAAAGCATCTTACATCACATAAACAGGGTCAATATCAGCTCCGGCTTGACTCTTGTGTTGAAAAAATCAGACCACTCTTAAAAGTAAAAATGCTATAATAGCGAGGGAAGAGTAAAAATCATGAGGAGGGCTATTTATGATAATGAAGCATATTGACGGAGACGACAAAGTAAAATTGTCTCTGTATACTCTGAGCACCTGCATCTGGTGCAAAATGACGAAAAAGCTTCTCAGCGATCTCGGTGTAGGTTACGACTATGTGGACATGGACAGCCTCGAAGGGGAAGAGAAGGAAAAAACCCTGGAAGACCTGAAGCGCTGGAATCCGAGATGCTCATTCCCTTCCCTCGTAATCAATAATGAAACATGCATAGTCGGTTATGATGATAAAAGGATCAAGGAAGCGATGGGACGATGATTCACGAAAACGAAATTGACCCAAAAGATGTCGATACGCTCTACGAAAAACTATCAAAAGACGCCGGATCATCAGGATACTACCTCAACCCTGACATAGAATTTACAAAAGCGCTTATCAGCGGTCTCATTACCAACCAGAAAAGGTATGGATATTCTTCATGTCCATGCAGGCTTGCCGCTGGAAATAAAGCAGACGACCTCGACATTATATGCCCCTGTGATTACAGGGACCAGGACCTCAACGAATACGGCGCCTGTTATTGTGCCCTCTATGTTTCTAAGGCGGTTGTCGGCGGGGAGAGGAAAGTCTCTCCCATCCCAGAGAGGAGACCACCAATAGAAGAGAGGAAAAAGGGCAAAGCGAATAATCCTAAGGGTGTTAACCCCTCTCTATCCTATCCTGTCTGGAGATGCAAGGTATGCGGATACTTATGTGCCAGAGAAAATCCTCCTGAGGTGTGTCCCATATGCAAGGCAAAACAGGAAAGATTCGAGAGGTTCATATAAACACTGGGTTACCGCAACACAACAACTGATTATGAGCTTACAGGACAAAATAAAACAAAAGAAAAAGGCAATCTCCGAGAGATGTTTTAACCTCATTGCCGGCACCTACCCTCCCGCAACATCTCAACTATTAAAACGGGAAAAAGACAGATTTTTAAATCCAGTTGGATATACCATACAAAATGAAATAGAGACCATTTTCGACGAGCTTACAGGGGAAATGAATTCAAACAAATTACATACGGCGCTCGAAAGCATCATTAAGATAAGAGCGGTTCAGGATTTTACTCCATCTGAAGCCATTGGGTTCGTTTTTCTCCTCAAGGAGGCGGTAAGGGAAGAAACGACGAAAGACAGGTTTCAAGGGGTCAGGGGTCAGGGGTCAGGGGTCAAAGATAATGAGGCAGAAATATTTGAAGAATTGCTTGAGTTTGAACAGAGAATAGACAGAATTGCATTGATGGCCTTTGATATATATATGGAGTGCCGCGAAAAAATATATGAAATAAAGACTAAAGAAATAGAACTAAGAGTGAAGGTAAATTATGGAAAATAAAAACTCAACACGCAACACGCAACACTCAAAACAGATTCTCGGCCTTGTCGGTTCTCCCCGCAAACTCGGCAATTGTGAGGTATTTATCAAAGAGATATCCAGCAAAATAGAGGTTCCTCATGAGCTGAACCTCATAAGGTTGCCTTCACTGAATATACTCCCCTGCCATGCCTGTTATGGGTGTATCATGGGAAACCCATGTCCGAATAAAGACGATATGGATTTTCTGCTGGAATCAATCACACGATCCGATGCAATCCTTGTTGCTACACCGGTCTATTATCTCGGCGCTCACAGCATCTTTAAAAGGATACTCGACAGGGGATTCCTTTTTTACAATTATATTGAAAAAACCTACAATAAACCTTGCATTCTTATAAATATTTACGGCATTGAAGACAGAATAGGCATCTCTCCGCAAACGCTGATGACCTTCGCATCATTCCTCTGTTTAAACATTAAAGAAAGCGCGAACATTAAAGCAGCTCTTCCAGGCGAAATTCTGATGGACACAGGGAACAGGCAAAAGGCAGAAACATTGGCCGGAATGTTGTTTTCCGATAAAGAGGTAAAGAGTAAATCCGGTTGCCCTTATTGCGGGTGCGACATTGTAAGAATAGAAAAAGAAAGATTCATTTGCACATTGTGTCACAGTCATTTTTTCGTGGACAATCAGGGAAGTAGATTTAAAATAAAAGACGGGGGTATATTAGGACCCCCTGAACATATGAACACCCACAGGGAATGGCTGAAGGGGATGAAAAACAGGTTTCTTGAAAAAAGGAAGGAAATACTTAAAAATTCCATTCCCTACAAAGACATGGGTAAATGGATCGAACCAAACAAAAGCAGTAAGGAGTAAGGAATGAGGAGTTAAAAACCCTTGACCCCTCGAACCCTTGACCCCTCGAACCCTTGACCCCTCGAACCCTGTTTTTTTGTCTGCTACGCTGTATATTCCCTTAAATCAACTGTGTAACCGAGGTCTCTTAACTCTTTCATGATGGAGGTTGCGTCATCCGTTTCAAGATGCAGCACAAGGTCAAATTTGTCCTGATCTGGTGGAATCCAGAATGTTTTTACCTTTAAGCCTGCTTTGATTATTACATCCATAACCTTATGAGATTCTTCTCTTGCTCCGGCGCCATAAACAATGATACGTGTACCGGTGGCTCCAATCCCCAAAAGCGGGTAGAGTATTTTATTGAAGGCGTCCGTTGAGGATATTATGCCTATAAGCCTGTCCCCTTCAACCACAGGGAGACAGCCAACCTTATTCTTTTGTGCTATAGCCACTGCTTTCTCGATAGTCGTGTCCGGTGAAACAGTCAAAACATTCGTTTTCATAATTTCTTTTACGGTAAGTTTTGACATGAGATAAAAAAGCTGTCTCTGGTTTGCTGGTGTCGCTGTAGAAGGGCTCGCTTTCAGAATATCATCTTTTGTGATCAGTCCAACTAACATCCCCTTGTCAACAACCGGTAATCTGCCGATCCCGTGAAACACCATAATTCTCTCCGCATCAAGCGCATAAGTATCGCTGGAAACTGTAACTACATTGTAAACCATTATGTCTTTTACTAACATGATTCCCTCTCATTTATTTATTTTTTTGGTAAATATTTAGATTTTTTTTCCTTTGGTGTCAAGATGTTTATTAAATTTTACTGATAACCTTTGACGCTTTCCTCAATTTCTTCGGGAGTTTTCTCGGGTTACCTTTTTTCCTGACAGAATATGCCTCTTCCTCGACCGCTTCTTCATCCTTGCTGATACCCACTTGAAAAATCATCATTTCCAGTTTGGCCGGTACAACAAAGGCAACCCCGTATCTTTTTGCCTCATCAATTATAGCACGATCAGAGGTTACTATGACCATACCTGCCTTCTTCTCGCGTATCCACCCTATCATGACATCGTCAGCAGTCTCATTCTCCCTCGAATATACAACGTCAATACCCTTATAATTCTCTCTTTGCCTTCCAGTGGAAAAGCTATTGTAGGCGTCAAAAACAACGGTTATTCTCATACCTTTTTGTTTCTTATATTGAACAAATTTATCCAGGAAAACCCTCCGGATCATATCCATATTTGTATCAGCCGGTATACTTGAAGACCTTATTCTGTGTATATAATTATATCCATCGATGATTATGTGAGGCATGGCTTCTTATAATAGTCCTTAAAAACCCTATCCAGAACACCGTTGATAAAATTTCCGGAGTCTTCATTTCCATACTTTTTTGCCAGCTCTATCGCTTCATCAATGGCAACTTTGGGAGGAACATCATCAGAGAACAGCATCTCATAAATACCGATTCTCAAAATGTTTTTATCAACAAAGGCGATTCTGTTGATCTTCCAATGCTCACTGGCATCCTGAATATATGTGTCTATAATTTCCCTATCCTTTTTGACGCCAAGCATCAACGATTCGGCATAATCGACTACATCCTGCTGATAGGGAAAGATATTGCAGTAATTTTCTAATGCAAGCTCTGGATTTGAACTGTTGGTTTCTAACTGATACAGCATCCTCAAAGCTAATTCCCTGGATTTTCTTCTGCGCACAAAGCATTATCCTTTATAAGATTCACCATCTCAATGGCGGTAATGGCTGCATCATATCCTTTATTCCCGGACTTTGTACCGGCCCTTTCTATTGCCTGTTCAATATTTTCGCTGGTTATAATGCCAAATGCAACAGGCTTATCAAACTCAAGGGAAACCTGGGCTATACCTTTGGCAACCTCTGATGCAACATAATGGAAATGAGATGTTGCGCCTTTTATAACAGTGCCGAGACAAATAACAGCATCAATATCCTTTTTCTTAGCGAGTAACTTTGCCATAAGCGGTATTTCGAATGAGCCTGGAATCTTGTATATATCAATCTTTTTTTCATCGGCGCCATGTCTTTTTAAGGCATCGAGCGCGCCTTCAAGAAGCCTTTCCGTGATAAAGCTATTAAATCTGCTCACCACAATGGCAAATTTAAATCCCTTTGCATTAAGCTTGCCTTCTCTTATCATATATGCTCCTTACAGGTTATTTAAAATATGGCCAAGCTTCTTCTGCTTGGTCTTCAGATATGCAATATTGTCTTTTGTGGGTGATATTTCAAGGGGAACTCTCTCAGCAACAGTAAGCCCATACCCTTCAAGTCCCTTTATCTTCCTTGGATTATTTGTGAGCAATCTCATCTTTCTTACACCAATGTCATTTAATATCTGGGCGCCAATGCCATAATCCCTTAAATCCGGGGAAAAACCAAGGGCAATATTCGCCTCAACTGTATCGTGCCCAAGGTCTTGAAGGTTATACGCTTTCAGTTTATTCAACAGTCCGATCCCCCTGCCCTCCTGCCTCATGTAAAGAAAGACACCTTTGCCCTCCTTTTCGATCATTTTCAATGCAGAATGCAGTTGATCACCGCAATCGCATCGCATTGACCCGAGCACGTCTCCGGTAAAACATTCAGAATGAACCCTCACGAGAACGTTATCATCCGGTGAAATATCACCTTTTACAAGTGCCAGGTGCGTCTTTTTATCTAAGTCGTTCTCATAGCATATGAGCCTGAATTCACCACCGTACCGCGTGGGGATCCTCGTTTCAGTAACGCGCCTCACTAATTTCTCATTCTTTGTCTTATATTTAATCAAATCTGCAATGCTGACAATTTTCAATCCGTGTTTTTCTGCAAATATCTCCAGGTCTGGAAGTCGTGCCATAGTACCGTCTTCCTTCATAACCTCGCATATAACTCCCGAAGGTTTCAGCCCTGCAAGCTTTGCCAGGTCCATCGATGCTTCGGTATGTCCGACCCTGACAAGCACCCCTCCATTTCGTGCCATGAGCGGGAAGATATGGCCTGGTCTTGCCAGGTCATCAGCCGTAGCTTCATCGTCTATGGCCACCAGTATCGTCTTTGCCCTGTCATAGGCAGAAATCCCGGTGGTCACCCCTTCTTTTGCCTCTATTGATACCGTAAAGGCAGTGTTATACGGAGAGGTGTTCTCCTGAACCATGAGGGGAAGATCGAGGCGCCTTGCCCTTTCCTCGGTCAGGGAGAGACATATAAGTCCACAGGCATATCTTGCCATAAATGTTATTGCCTCAGGAGTTGCTTTCTCTGCGGCAACCATTACATCCCCTTCATTTTCCCTGTCTTCATCATCAACAATGATGACCATTTTGCCTTCACGAACATCGTCAATAATATCTTCAATTCTCGAAATCGCCATTTCTTAATCCCCTTTTGCAAAACCATGTTCGTAAAGGAAATTCATGTCTACACCCTTACACTGGTCCTTATTTACAAAACTCTGTACATATTTACCAATAATGTCGGCTTCTATGTTTACCTTATCACGAAGGCTTCTATCGCCTATTGTAGTTTTAGAGGCCGTGTATGGAATTATATTAACTGTAATAATATTACCATGTTGCTCGTTTACAGTCAAACTTATTCCGTCTATGGCAATAGATCCCTTCTTAACAAGATATTGAGAAGCATCCGGGGGAATTTCCACCTCCAGCTTTATCGAATCCCCTTCTTTCTTCATATTGACTATCGTTCCCATCCCATCGATATGACCCATGACAAAATGGCCGCCGAATCTTCCACCGGCACTTATCGCCCTTTCAATATTCACCCTGCTTCCCGCCTTTTTATGCTGGAGTGTCGTCAATTTTAACGTTTCAAGTGAGGCATCGGCATGGAGCATATCATTCTCCACCTTTGTTGCCGTTAAACAGACGCCATCAATTGCTACACTATCGCCTTCCCGTACGCCTCCGTTCAGGAGTTTTGTGGCAACCTTAAGCTCCCACTTTCCGCCCGTCCTGTTGATACCGACTATTTTTCCAATATCCTCAATAATCCCTGTGAACATATCCCTCTATATATATATCCTCTTTAAACCGTTTAATTGCGGATATATCAATTTTATGTGCATCTTTTAAAAAATCTATCCCTTTACCGCCTATAAGGTTTAATGCGCCCTTGCCGCCTATGATAATAGGGGCATAGAACAAGAGGATTTTATCCATGAGCCCTTCTCTCAGAAGACTGCTGTTTGTTTCGCCACCACCCTCAACAAGAACGTTCACGATCTCTCTTCTATATAGTTCTTCACACACGTGTTTCAACGATACCCTTCCGCTCTCCTCTTTGGGAACCCCGATAATCTCCACACCCAGCGAACTCAGCTTACTGCTCTTATCATGCCTTGATTCTTCTGAGGTAAATATCCAGGTTTTATACTTCTCTGAGGTTTTAACAATATCACAGGACAAAGGTATCCTGAGCTTAGAATCAAGAATAATACGGACAGGAGTCCTGTTTGACTTCAATACCCTTGGTACAAGTAAAGGATTATCGGTAATAACCGTATTAATGCCAACCATTATACCATCCGTCATGGACCGCAGTCTGTTTACATATTTTCTCGATTCTTCATTTGAAATCCATTTCGAATCGCATGTTTTCGTAGCAATTTTACCATCAAGGCTTACAGCGGCCTTCATGGTGAAAAAGGGTCTCTTTTTTTCCATATAAACAACAAACGATTCATTTAACTTTCGTGCTTCCTCTTCAAGAAGGCCTACTTTTATATCAATATCTGCCTTTCTCAGCGCTTCAACGCCTTTTCCGTTTACATTCGGATTCGGGTCAAGCATTGAGATTACTACCTTTTTAATCCCTGCCTTTTTAATTGCATCAACACAGGGGGGTGTTCTTCCGGTATGCGTACATGGCTCGAGATTTATATAAAGCGCCGAACCCAGCGCCTCTCCTTTCGCATCGGCAATAGCATTCACCTCTGCATGAGGAAGGCCTGCCTTTTTATGATAACCCTTACCGATGATCTTTTTCGATTTTACTAAAACCGCGCCTACCATCGGATTCGGGGATGTTGAACCAATACCTCTTTTAGCAAGGGAAAGCGCCATGCGCATATATTCTTCTTCTTTCACATCATTAACCCCTCAATTGACTCTTTACTATTGTTCCCCTTTTTTTATGAGAAGGTCTTTCAACTCTTCCATAAACTCATTTATATCCCTGAACTGCCTGTATACTGAAGCGAATCTTACATATGCCACTTCATCAAGCTTTCTTAGCTCTTCCATCACCATTTCGCCAATCTCTGCACCTTTTATTTCCCTCTCGCCCTTTTCGAGGAGATTATACTCAATCCGTGAGACTATTTTTTCAAGATTCGTTATACTGATTGGCCTCTTCTCGCATGCCTTCTTTAAGCCATTTAAAATTTTTGCCCTGTCAAAAACTTCCCTCCGCCCATCTTTTTTTATAACAAGGGGAAGGCCTTCTTCAATCCGCTCAGCTGTGGTAAAGCGTTTTCCGCATTTAAGACACTCCCGGCGCCTTCGTATGGCATCCAGTTCCTTGCTTACTCTTGAATCAAGGACTTTACTCTCTGAATCATCACAGTAAGGACATTTCATGTTTTCATTTCCACTTTCTTCAAAACTATTCCCGATTCATTTACAAGTTCCATGGCGAGATCATCAGAATAACCGTCAAGATAAAAAACCCTTGTAATCCCGGCGTTGATAATCATTTTTATGCATATTGAACATGGAAGGTGTGTCGAATAGATGTCGGCTCCATTTATACTGACACCGTGGTATGCAGCCTGAATGATGGCATTCTGTTCGGCATGTAAGCCTCTGCATAACTCATGTCTCTCTCCTGATGCTACATTTAATCTTTCCCGCAAGCATCCGGAGTCGATGCAATGTGTTAAACCAATTGGGGCACCATTATAACCGGTTGAGAGAATTCTTTTGTCTTTTACCGCTACTGCCCCGACATTTCTTCTTTTACATGTAGACCTTTTCGATACTATTCCCGCAATCTCCATGAAGTAAACATCCCATGTAGGGCGATCTTTTTTCATATCTGATATATGCGGGAATAAAAGGGGAACTTCTTACATAAGGCTTTTACTTCTTCTTTTATTTCAAGGTGTAACGATTCATTGTCAATTTCTTTCAATGCTCTATCGATGAGATCACATATTAATTCCATCTCGTTTTCTTTCATCCCTCGGGTTGTTATTGCCGGAGTCCCTATTCTGATACCGCTTGCCACATTAGGGCTCTTGGTATCAAAGGGGATCAGGTTTTTATTCACCATAATACCGCTTCTCTCAAGGGCCTCCTGTGCCACCATTCCCGTTATTCCCTTGCTTGACAACAGGTCGACGAGAAAAAGATGATTGTCGGTTCCGCCTGACACCATTCTGTAACCACGCTTTTGCATGCAGTTACTCAGGTATTTAGCATTACGTATGATCTGTGCCTGATATTCTTTGAACTCCTCACTCATGGCATTTTTTAACGCAACGGCCTTTGCGGCAATCACATGCATGAGTGGCCCGCCCTGGATACCAGGAAAAACAGCAGAGTCAATTTTTTTTGCAAATTGTTTTTTGCAGAGTATCAAGCCTCCCCGTGGTCCACGGAGCGTTTTGTGTGTCGTTGTAGTAACAAAATCTGCATATTCTACGGGGCTCTGGTGCCATCCGGCAACCACAAGACCTGCAATATGCGCAATATCTGCCATGAGATAGGCGCCTGCTTCGTCTGCAATCTCTCTGAATTTTTTAAAATCAATAATCCTCGGGTAGGCACTTGCACCGGCAATGATCATCTTTGGTTTTTCACGAAGGGCAATTCGCCTGATCTCATCATAGTCCAGTATCTCGTCTTTGCTTGAAACGGTATAGCCGAGCGCCCTGTAAAACTTGCCTGAAAAACTCACTTTTGCACCATGGGTAAGGTGTCCGCCGTGGGCTATATCCATACCGAGGATTGTATCGCCTATGTTGAGGACAGCATAAAAAACAGCCATGTTTGCAGAGGAACCGGAGTGCGGCTGGACATTTGCATGTTCAGCCTTAAATAATGCCTTCGCCCTTTCTATGGCAATATCTTCTATCTCATCGTAAAATGTGCACCCGCTGTAGTACCGCTTTGTGGGATACCCTTCAGCATATTTATTTGTTAACACACAGCCCTGTGCCTCAAGGATTTCTTCATCTACGTAATTCTCGGATGCTATAAGGATAAGGCTGTATTCTTCCCTTTCGGTTTCCTTTCTTATGAGCCTGTATATTTCGCTGTCTTTCTCTGCAAGTTTCATTTCTTCTATGATTTTCCTTGTTTTCTCGTTACTTCAAATGCTCCGCTTCATATTGCATTATCTTCTCAATTCTCTTTTCGTGCCTGCCGCCTTCGAATAATGTATTGAGCCAGACATTTACAATCTCTTCTGCAAGCCCTTGGCCAGTAACCCTGGAGCCAAGAACAAGTATATTGGCATCGAGGTGTTTCCGGCTCTGCATGGCAGTGTACAGATCAAAAGCTAATGAAGCTCTGATCCCTTTTACCTTGTTCGCCACAATGCTCATGCCAACACCCGTACCACATATGAGGATTCCCCTATCAACCTCTCCCCCGGATACAAGGTTCGCAACCTTAAAACCAAAATCGGAATAATCAACCGAGTTGCTTGTATCGGTACCTGCATCAATAAGTGCGTATCCTTTTGTCGCTAACACACGTTTGATATATTCTTTCAGCTCAAAGCCGGCATGGTCAGATCCTATGGCTAACTTCAAAACACAGGTCTCCTGAAAATAAGCGTGGAATTGGTGCCGCCAAACCCGAATGAATTCGAAAGGACTACATTTATTGTGTGGCTCCTTGCCTTATTTGGTACGTAGTCGAGGTCACATTGAGGGTCGGGTGTCTCATAATTAATCGTGGGGGGACATACCTGATCCCTTATGCTCAGGATAGAAAAAACAGCCTCCACCGCCCCTGCCGCACCCAGTAAATGGCCTGTCATCGATTTGGTAGAACTGACAGGGATTTTATACGCCTTTTCTTTAAAAACTTCTTTTATGGCAAGCGTTTCTGTATAATCATTTAATTCCGTCGATGTACCGTGTGCATTGATATAATCTACCTCTTCCGGCGGCATTCCTGCATCCCTCAAGGCCATTCTTATACAACGTATAAAACCTTCCCCATCTGGACTTGGTGCCGTTATGTGGTATGCATCCCCGTTATATCCGTATCCAACGATTTCCGCATATATTCTGGCGCCTCTTTTCAAAGCATGTTCAAGCTCTTCCATAATGATGATGCCGCTGCCTTCTGCAACAACAAAACCATCCCGGTCCTTTTCAAAGGGGCGTGATGCCTTTTCCGGCGCATCGTTTCTCGTGGAAAGTGCCTTCATGGCATTGAAGCCTCCAACAGTTAGAGGGGTAAGATTTGCCTCTGTACCTCCTGCCACCATCACATCTGCATCGCCATACTGGATAATCCTTAGAGACTCTCCTATGCAATGTGAGCCTGTTGCACAGGCGGTCACAATACATAGATTCGGACCCTTCATCCCATGCTGGATAGCTATATGTCCGGGTGCCTCATTTGCTATAAGCATAGGAATAAAAAAGGGTGAGATCCTTCCGGGCCCTCTTTCTAACAGGATGCTGTGATATTTTTCGAGGGTCGGTAATCCTCCGAGACCCGTACCTACAACAACCCCTGCCCTTTCAGCATTCTCTTTGCTCATATCGAGTCCGGAATCTTCAATGGCTATCTTTGTTGCAGCAAGGGCATACTGGATGAAAAGGTCTATTCTTTTAATCTCTTTTGGTGAAATATAATCCTCAGCCTTAAAATCTCTGACCTCCCCGGCAAACTTTGTATCGTGCCGGGTCACATCAAACCTTGTTGTTGGGGCTATTCCTGACTCACCATTGAGAATTCTCTTCCATACATTGTCTATACCTACACCGAGAGGTGTAACAAGACCAACCCCTGTCACAACGACTCTTCTTTTCAACGTATCCACCTCTTATTTTATTTATTCACCAGATGTTCTTCGATGTATCTTATGGCATCCCCGACTGTCTCCATTTTTTCTGCATCTTCATCCGGGATTTCAATGCCATATTCATCCTCGAGTGCCATGATAAGTTCTACGATATCAAGAGAATCTGCCCCAAGGTCATCAATAAACTTCGCTTCGGGGATCACTTCAGCTTCACTCACTCCGAGTTGCTCGACGATCATCTTCTTTACTTTTTCAGTTACTGTCATTATAGTCACCTCCTAATTTTTTAAAAACAGCCATTAGTTGCCGGCCATTATTACATATGCAAACCACCGTTAACATTTATCACCTCCCCTGTAATATAACTTCCGTAATCTGAAAGCAGGAAATATACCACATAAGCCACATTCAAGGGGTCACCAAATTTTTTCATAGGAATTGCTTTTAGCATCTCTTCTTTTGCCCTGTCATCTAAAGCATCCGTCATTTTCGTTTTAATAAATCCAGGGGCAATTGCGTTTACCCTGATTCCCCTCTCCCCGTATTCCTTTGCAACAGTTTTTGTAAAACCGATAATGCCTGCCTTGCTTGCAGCATAGTTTGCCTGGCCGGCATTCCCCATGACGCCTGCAATGGATGAGATATTTACAATAGAGCCGCCCGTCTTCAACATGTGTCTGATAACAAACCTGGTGCAGTTAAAAACACTTTTAAGGTTTACCTGCATTACCCTGTCCCAATCGTCTTCCTTCATCCGTAATAACAACTTGTCTATAGTAATCCCTGCATTATTCACCAGGTTATTAATCTTTCCCATCTTTTTTAACACATTTTCAACGCCCTCTTCAACAGCATGAAAATCTGACACATCCACACTAAAAAACTCGGCAGACACCCCCTTTGAACGCATCACTTCTACTGCTTCATTTCCATCAAGAATATCAAATATGGCGATATTCCCGCCTTTTTCTGCAAGAAACTCTGCTATACATCTGCCGATACCCTGCGAACCACCGGTAACTATTGTAATGGTGTCTTTCACGATATAGCTCCTTTCAATGCTTCAATATCCTCAATTTCTTCCACGTTGTAGCATGGAATATCCGGCGCTATTCTCTTTATCAGATTCGAAAGGACCTTCTGCGGGCCCACCTCCAAAAACACCTCCACACCTTCTTTTGCCATTCTCTTTACACAACTTTCCCATAAAACAGGTGAAAACATCTGTCTGTAAAGCTTGTCCTGGATTCTATTCTTATCCTGTTCAGGAACAGCATCCACGTTACAAACAACGGGCATAAGCATATCGTTTTTTGAAATTTTGCTCAACTCTTCTTTTAATTTCTCTGCAGCTTTCCCCATGAGCGGGCTATGAAAAGGGCCTGAAACATTTAAAAAAACTGCCTTCCTGTACCCTATACCCTTTAACCTCTCTACGCTTTCTTTCAGGGCATCAACATCCCCTGACAATACAACCTGCTCGGAAGAATTGAGATTAGCCGGCACAGCAACATAATCGCCATGAGAAACCTCTTTCAAAACAGGTTCTACTTTATCCATGACTGCACCAATCAGAGCCACCATGCCACCTTTTCCTTTGGGGCAGGCATCCTCCATGAGCAGGCCTCTCTTCCTGGTTATCTTTAATGCATCCTCAAAGGTAAAAAAACCACTGGCAAGCAAAGCCGTATATTCGCCGAGACTGTGCCCGGCAAAAAGAAATGGCTTAATGCCTGTCTCTTTCTCCAGTACCTGCCAGACAGCATAACTTACCATGAGCAAAGAAGGCTGGGTATTGTACGTCTGTCTTAACTCGTCCTCGGGTCCCTCAAAGCACAGGTTTGTGATGGGGAAATCAAGTATATCATCTGCCATTTTAAACAGTTGTTTGACACTATCAAATTGGTCGTAGAGTTTTTTCCCCATACCAACATGTTGTGAACCCTGCCCCGGAAAAACAACACCTACTCTCTTCATACATCTCTCCACATGTTATTATGAGCTTTTTATTTTGATCTTAATTTACAACTCAAAACTCAAAACTCAAAACTGTCTTTACTTTTTCCTCTTCGATGCCGCCTCTTTAATGAGTTCGAGGGAAATTACGTTTCTCTGAATCTGATTTGTACCTTCATAAATCTGGAGTATTTTTGCATCCCTCATCATCTTTTCAACAGGATATTCCTTCATGTAACCGTAGCCTCCAAATATCTGGATCGCATCGACGGTTACCTTCATCGCTACATCACTCGGGAAAACCTTGGCCATGGCCGAAACCTTTGAAAAATCCTTTGGATTGCTGTCAATATGCCTGGCAACCGCATACACAAGGGCGCGGGCAGCTTCAACCTGCATTGCCATGTCGGCAAGCATATGCTGAATTGCCTGGAATGAGATGATTTTCCTTTCGAACTGTTCCCTTACCCTCGCGTAACTTACTGCTGCCTCCAGCGCACCCTGGGCAACTCCCACTGCCTGGGCTCCTATGCCGGGCCTCGTTCTGTCAAAGGTCCTCATGACAAGGATAAAACCCAATCCCTCCCTACCTATAACATTTTCTTTAGGAACTTTGCAATCCTGAAATACAAGCTCTCGTGTCGCAGAAGCCCTGATACCAAGCTTGTTCTCCTTTTTTCCAAACGAAAAACCTTCCATGCCCTTTTCAACAATAAAGGCTGTTGCGCCTCTCCCGCCTTTGCTTTTGTCGGTCATTGCTACAACACTGTAAATCTCTGCCTCTCCGCCGTTTGTAATCCACTGCTTTGTGCCGTTAAGGATATATTCATTTCCAACCTTTTTTGCCTCGGTCCTTATACCCTGAGCATCACTTCCTGCGTTTGCCTCGGTCAACCCGAAAGCCCCGAGTTTCCTTCCACTCGCTATCTCAGGAATATATTTCTTTTTCTGTTCTTCTGAACCACCAAGCAGAATAGGATATGCACCGAGAAGACTCGCCGCATAACTCACTGAAACACCGAGGCACGCCCTGCTCAATTCCTCGACAACAATACAGTTCTCAAAGGTTCCACCGCCTATTCCTCCGTATTCTTCGGGTATATTTACACCAAAAAGACCTGTTTCCGCACAGGTTTTCATAATACTCCATGGAAATTCCTGTTTTTCATCAAGTTCCGCCCTTATGGGGACAACCTTTTCCTCTGCAATCCTTCGGGCCAATGTTTGAATATGCTTTTGTTCTTCTGTTAAGAAGTAATCCATTTCATCTCTCCTTTATCCGCTGAAGTGACTGATAACTTTGTATTTTCTCTTTGATGGCATTATTTAATCCTTTTTCTACAAAACCCTTTGCCATTCCAATGGCGTTCTTTATGGCCTTTTCATTTGATCTTCCGTGACATATGACGCAGACACCATCTACCCCGAGAAGGGGCGCCCCACCGTATTCGGAAAAATCTATTCTCCGGCGAAGCTCTTTGAACACATCCTTCATAAAAAAATAACCGATCTTTCCCCGGAGACTTTTACCGATATTATCTTTGAAAAATGTCATTAATACCTCTGCCACACCCTCACTTACCTTCAAGACTACATTCCCTACAAAACCGTCTGTCACAACGACATCAGCATTGCCTTTATACATATCCATGCCTTCCACATACCCGATATAATTTAAATCAAGGTCTTTCACAATGGCATGCGCTTCCCTTGTCAGCTCATTCCCCTTCGTCTCTTCTTCCGCATTACTCAGGATGCCAACCCGCGGAGCCTCAATTCCAAGAACACTCCTTGCAAAGGCATCGCCCATAACAGCAAACTGGGCAAGATGTCCGGGCTTACAATCAACATTTCCTCCCGCATCAAGAAGGATCGATATACCGCCTTTTACGTTCGGGTTTAACGTTGCTATCGCAGGTCTGTCAACTGACTGAAACCTCCCAAGCGTAAAGATGGCAAAAGCCATTGCCGCTCCGGAATTGCCCGCCGTAACAACACCCTGCACTTTATCTTCCTTGAGTAACTCAAAGGCCTTATTCATGGAAGATTCTCTTTTTTTCCTCAGGGCAGTTGAAGGAGATACATCCATCTCCACATATGTTGAGGTATGGACAATTTCAATACCTTCTGAATTACCTATTAAGGGCCTTATAACATTTTCATCGCCCAGAAGGACTACATCAGCCAACCCCTCCCTGCATGCCAGTTCTGCCCCTTTCACAACAGCATGGGGGGCAAAATCCCCTCCCATCGCATCAACCGCTATCTTTACCATTGATGTTATAATTCTTCTACTTTAAGATATTTTTTACCTTTGTAGTAGCCGCATTTCGGACAAACAATATGCGGCAGTTTGGGCTCTTTACAATTCGGGCAAAGCCCGACATTCA
>JAPLKA010000130.1 GCA_026388315.1 Pseudomonadota bacterium
ACAATGAGAAAAATCACTCAATCCATCAGATTTGCCAAATGATGGGCATCTCCAAGCCCACGCTCTATAAATATATTGAAGCTGAACGGGAAGTTACAGCGAAACCGTAAATTTCTGCGCGTTCGCCCCCGCTGGTCCAAAAGTGAAGCTCCATGCGCCTTACTATGCGAGAAAACACGGGAAACCGCAATTGATAAAGGTAGAGTCAATCTACGACTACACGAAACCGGAGCATGAATGGTATGTCCTCCCTATGAAAACGGGGGCCGCCATGTGGGTCGAGCCTTATTTCGGACAGGCAGGCGCAGCCCTGATGACTACCTATTCTGTCCCTTTTCATAAGGTTGATCCTGCAACAAATGAAAAAACTGTTCTTGGCGTGGTAGCCCTCGATATTTCCTTGGATTGGGTTCAAGAGGTAGTTAACGCGCTTGACTTTGGCCGCAGCGGTTACGGTGCAGTCATATCAAAAAAAGGTGTTTACCTGTACCATCCCAACAGTGAGTATGCCCAAAAATCGAAAACAATCTTTGACGTCGCAGGAGAATCGAAAGATAAGGGGCGGGAGACAGTAGGCGTAAAATCGTTGAGAGGCGAAAAAGGGGTTATAGAACATATCGGTGTTACCACGGGGCTCCCTTCCTGGCTTATTTTCGAGCCCGTGCCTTCGGCGGGCTGGTCATTACATATCACATTTATCAAAGATGATATTCCGGTAAGTCTTGATGTTCTCAGGCGACAGCTCATGATGATTATTCTTGTCTTGACGATTTTTTGTCTGTCGTTCTCATCGCTTATTTTTCGAGCTTATGAAGGTGACAACGGGAATCTATGGAAAGTTTGCGCCATTTTTTTCATTGTGCTTCTATCAGGTATAGGCATTATCTGGCACGTTTCGTTGTCGTTTGACACAGACTTAAAAAGTAGAGGCGTAGAAATTACAGGGAAGGCCAATCTGGACAGTTTTATGCATTCATATAACAAGGAATTAATTCAAAGAGGATTAACCGAACCGAAATATGTCCCGACCGGAATCTTTATACGGTCGGCTGAGTTCTCCGGGGCAAATAAGATATTAGTGAGCGGCTATATCTGGCAGAAATATAACAACAAGACCCATAAAGGCATTTCCCAGGGGTTTATCCTTCCTGACGCCATAGGTGATATAAAGATCGACAAAGCCTATTCCTTTGTGCAAGAAGACATGAATGTAATCGGATGGTATTTTCAGGCAACCCTGTATGGACGCCTTGATTATTCTACATACCCTGTTGATTTCGAAAGACTCGGGATACAGATTCGCCATCAGGATATAGGTAAAGGTGTGATTCTCATTCCTGACCTTGAGGCATACAAGTTTATCAATCCAAGCGCCTTGCCGGGTGTGGGAAAAGATTTTGTTATTCCAGACTGGCAAGTGCAAAAGACCTTTTTCGAATATATAATGAAAGCCTACGACACAAATTTCGGGATTAAAGGTTACTCAAGTCAGGAGGGTTTTCCTGAACTATATTTCAACATAACAATAAAAAGGAATCTGGCTGATGCATTCATTCGAAATATGACCCCCCTCATCATTGTGGCATTGCTCTTGTTTGCCGTTATGTTTATTATGACTGAAGAGAAAATGTCAAAAAAGTTTGCTATGGACATTGGGGAAAATCTGGTTTTTGTCGGATCGATGTGCTTCGTTGTTATTTTTTCACATATCAGCACCAGGGGTAGAATCCCCACGCAGGAAATATTCTATCTCGAGTATTTTTATTTCGTTATCTACATTGCCCTTTTATGGGTTCCGGTAAGCGCCATCCTGTTTGTAAGCGGAAGTAAATCATTTTTTATTCAATATAAGGGGAATTTTCTTTCAAAATTGCTGTACTGGCCGGTAATACTGGGGGTGTTATTCACAATCACCCTGATCACTTTCTATTAATGGGGCTTACGCCTGTCCCCGTAATGGGGTTGCCCCCTCTTTTTACTTCCGTATGAATGTGGGATGTCCGCTTACGCTTGGACGTAAAAGTCTTCACGTCTTACGTCCGAAGGAGTGTAACGACTGTACGTCCCACGTCCCACGGAAAGTCGGAGCCTCCCCCTCTCGCTCGCTTTGCGAGCTGGATAGATTCCCCCAATGCTTGTTAAATTTTCGTAACATTATCAGGTTCTGATTTTGACTGCTTTGTTGAAACCATGAGGGTCAATATATTTTTGTCATCTTCCCGTTTATGCTCAACATGGTCCATGAGGCGTTTTATCAGGTATATACCGAGCCCCCCTATGTTACGTTCAGAAACATTGAGAGATATATCTGGATCTTGAAGGGACAAGAAATCGAATGGAAAACCAGAGTCGATTATTTCGATAATAAACTTTTCACCATCAAGCATGCAAGCGACCTCAACGTCGCCCTCCTCGTCTTTGTATGCATAATTGATAACGTTGACAAGGGCCTCTTCAACGGCAACCTGTATCTCACCTATCTTGTTTTGTGTGATCCCCTGTTCGCGGGCGCAGTTTGTCACAAAATCTATTAGTTGTTCGAGGTGCTGGAGCTTTGCAGGCAGCTTAAGGTTGACGGGAAGGGGCATTGTATTAGAGCTGGTTTAATGCAGCCTCTTCTGACTCAAATATCGTAAAAATTGAATAAAAACCGGATATTTTAAAGACCTCTTCAACGGGGCCCTTTAATCCGGTAAACACCATTTTGCCGTTTTCTGCTTTTAGCCGTTTCGCAGTTGCAAGGATACTCCTGAGGCCGGCGCTGCTGATGTATTCAAGCTCACCCAGGTTGACAAGCACGGTCTTTTCGCCGCTTTCGATCAGATCAGAAAGATCCTTTTCAAAATCCGGCGCTGTGACTGCATCAATTCTGCCTTTTACTGAGACCAAGGGAACACCTTTTTCCTTTTTTATATTTATCTCCATAAATCCCTCTCTTAAATAGATTTGAAAACATTTTAAACGAACCGAACAAGAAAAACAATGAATTTTAAGAAAAAGAAGGCCTTCCTCCCCTCTTCCTTGTAAATTTGACTTATACTATGTTTTTATTGTAAAGTAGCTTCCTATGAAAACCAAACAAAAACTGATACTTGTAACAATCGGTGCCATGGCTGTAATGTCTTTTTTTACATACGCAACGTTAAATGGTTCTTTCCCTCTGACTAATAACCGTGCTATGAATGCAAAGGAAGCGGTTATAGGGAAGATAGCAGACCACATGAAAGAAGAAGATGCTACAATAGCAGAAGACAAA
>JAPLKA010000131.1 GCA_026388315.1 Pseudomonadota bacterium
AATCATATTCCGGAAAAAGTCCCTCCACATTATCCACCGATACCCCCAACATATTGTATTTACTGGTTAATTATACCATATACGGCACACTTAATCCACGGAATAGTTACGGATGAGGGGATTATTTCACAGGTTCTACCCCGGTCTCCCCCTCTCGCTCGCTTAAGCGAGATATTACCCCTTTTTTTTCTTGCCACTCGTAACTCGGCACTGTTTCCTTAACAGAGATTGCAGGAGAGTGTCTACTTTTGGATAGATTTTATCCTGGTGTGGTGGTAGATTGTAGAAGCGTTAGACTGACATTATTTGATGAAAAAAGGGTGAAAAATGGGCGATATACGTAAGATGTTCAACCCGGAAACGGTTGCCCTCATTGGTGCAAGTGAAAAGGAGGGGGCTATCGGAAGGACTATTCTTGAAAACCTTCTCCTGTCAGACAAAAGAAAAATATACCCCGTGAACCCGAACAGAGAGGCGGTGCTTGGCCTGAAGTGTTATCGTGGCATTGCGGATATTCCTGAACTCGCAGATCTTGCAATTATTGCTACAAGGGCTGATACAGTACCTCAATGTGTTGATGAGTGCGGAAAGGCGAGCGTTGAAGGGGTAATAATAGTGTCATCAGGTTTCAGGGAAGTTGGCGAGGAAGGAAAGAGGTTAGAAGACCAGATAACAGAGATCAGGAAAAAATATGGCATCAGGGTTTTAGGCCCGAATTGCATGGGTATTATCCGGCCCCATGTTGGCTTGAATACATCCTTTTTGAATACCAATCCCGAACCTGGGAATATT
Source organism: Pseudomonadota bacterium (assembly GCA_026388315.1). NCBI lineage: Bacteria > Pseudomonadati > Pseudomonadota > Pseudomonadota bacterium. Next base: position 793 of record JAPLKA010000131.1, read on the forward strand.
GCACTTATTTCTCAGAGTGGTCAATTGGGAGACGCTATACTTGACTGGGGAACCAATGCACACATAGGTTTCAGTATGTTCGTGTCCCTCGGTTCCATGGTCGATGTGGATTTCGGTGATCTTATAGATTTTCTTGGAGATGATTACGATACGAGAAGTATCATGATCTATATGGAAAACGTGGGGAATGCAAAGAAGTTTTTAAGCGCCGCCAGAGGTTTTGCCCGCAACAAACCGATCGTTATCCTGAAACCGGGGATATTTGCGGAAAGCGCAAAGGCTGTCATGTCACATACCGGAGCAATGGCAGGAAGCGATAAGGTGTACGATGCTGCATTCAAGAGGGTCGGTCTTGTAAGGGTAAAAGAGGTGGTTGATCTCTTTAATGTGGCAGAGGTACTCGATTACAATTATTTACCGAAAGGTCCAAGACTGGCAATCATTACCAATGCAGGCAGTGTGGGTATCATAGCCATGGATACGCTTTTGTCTCTGGGCGGTGAGCTTGCAAAACTTTCCGGGGAAAGCCTCCGGGAATTTGATTCTGTTTTGCCTCCATACTGGAGTAAGAGCAACCCGGTTGATATTCTTGGAGATGCTGATATTGAACGGTATGCAAACGCTATAGACATATGCATTAGAGACCACAATGTAGATGGTATCCTCGTTATCCATGCACCGCGTGCCATTGCAAAACGGGTTGAGCTTGCCCAGGTAGTTGTTGAATTAGCGAAAAAGACGCAAAAACCCATTATCTGTACAAGAATGGGCGGAACAAGCGTGAAAGAGGCCGTGGAATTTCTCCTCCGCCATGATATACCAACATATGAGACCCCTGAAGAGGCAGTAAAAACCTATCTCTATATGTACAAGTATAAAAGAAATCTCGATCTGCTCTATGAAACGCCATCCGAACTGTCGGTAGGACATATATCGCCGAAACATCACTTAAAGGCCCTCATAAGGAAGGCCCTGAGAGAGAAAACAACGGTATTGAATGCTGAAGAGTCGGCAAGCTTCCTGACAATCTATGGGATACCTGCATTTAAAACAGTGGTGACAAAAAGTATCGAAGAGGCACAGAGGATAGCAAAAGGAATCGGCTATCCAGTGGTTTTGAAGGTTGATTCTCCGGATATCCCCCATAAAACGGATATAGAGGGTATTATAACAGGGATACGGTCTGAAAAGGAATTGAAGGAGGCATATAACAGATTAAATGCAGAAGTTAAGGCGAATGCCCCCCATTTATCAATAAAGGGTATAATCGTTCAAAAAATGCTTGAGAAGATTGACTATGAAATTATCCTGGGGTCAAAAAAAGACAGAGATTATGGCTCTGTTATCATTTTCGGGATGGGTGGCATCGGGACCGAGATATTCAAAGATATTTCCATAGGTTTACCGCCTCTTAACCAGACACTTGCGCGGCGGCTCATGGAGGAGACGGAAGTGTATAAAATGCTTCAGGGATACAAGGGCAGGCTACCTGCAGACCTGAGGCAACTCGAAGAGATAATCGTCAGTTTTTCGAATTTAATCGTTGATTTTCCTGAGATTGCAGAAATGGATATTAACCCTGTTGCTATATCGAACGGCAAAGCATATGCCCTTGATACAAGAGTTATTGTTGACAGTGAGGCTGTGGATTACTCGTCTCATTACCCGCACCTCGTTTTTACGCCATATCCCTCAAGGTATGTGATGCCGTGCAGATTGCCCGATGGGACAGAGATTCTTTTAAGACCCATAAGACCCGAAGATGAACCGCTGGAACATGAGCTGCTCACGACCCTCTCCGAACGGACACTTAAAGAAAGGTTTTTCAGCGTTATCAGTGATATAACCCATGAGATGCTTATAAGGTTCTGCAATATTGATTACGACAAGGAGATGGCCATTGTAGCAGAAGTAAGGGAAGGGGAGAAGAGAAGAATTGTCGGTATCGGGAGACTCATCATTGAACCCGATCTTAAGAGCGGCCAATTTGCAGTTCTTGTCCATGATGATTTTCAAGGGAAAGGTCTGGGGTATACGCTCATCGATATGATGATAGGCATAGCACAGGAGAAGGAACTGGAAGAAATTTACGGTATTGTACTCACAGAAAATGACCGTATGCTCCAGGTTTGCAGAAAATTGGGATTTGAATTGACATTATTACCCGATGGAATAAGCAGGGTAACATTACGATTAAAGTAAACAGTGTTGAATGCGAAGCTGGACAGTATGGAACTATTAAGAAGAATACGTAAACACCACCTGGCAATGGCGGGATTAATCATTTTAATCCCCATGTTCATATGTGCCTTGTTTGCGCCTTTTATCTCGTTCCATAACCCGGTAGAGCCGGACTTGAAGAGTGTGCTGGTATCGCCTTCATTTTCGCATCCTTTTGGAACAGATACTCTTGGGAGGGATGTCTTTTCAAGGGTTGTCTATGGAAGCAGGATTTCGCTGCTTGTTGGTTTTGTCTCTGTAGGAATTGCAGTGATGATAGGGATTATAATAGGTGCAATTTCCGGGTACTATGGGGGCGTCATCGACGAAGTTATTATGAGGTTTGTTGATCTTATGATGTGTTTCCCCACTTTCTTCTTAATACTGGCTGTCATTGCTCTCCTGGAGCCAAGCATCTGGAACATAATGATTGTCATTGGTCTTACGAGCTGGATGGGTATTGCAAGGCTTATCAGGGCAGAGATATTGAGCATTAAAAGCAAAGAGTATGTCCTTGCGGCCAAGGCTATGGGGTTTTCAGAATACAGGATAATCTTCAGACATGTTCTGCCGAATGCCCTTTCACCTATATATGTTGTTGCAACACTTGGAATAGGCGGGGCTATACTTACTGAATCCGCACTTAGTTTCCTTGGTATCGGGGTTCAGCCTCCAACACCGAGCTGGGGCAACATTCTCACGCAAGCCAAGGACAATATCGAAGTTGCATGGTGGCTGAGTCTATATCCGGGGCTTGCGATCTTTTTTACAGTAATGGGCTATAATCTTCTTGGAGAGGGGCTGAGGGACATTTTTGACCCGCGCCGCCGGTACCAAACCTAACCAAAAAGGCAGCGAATAGTGAACAGTGAATAGTGAATAGTTGAACCCTCACACAATAACGCTAACCATCTCAAATCAGCATCAGTGATTTTGTCTGTTTTTAACTTAAAACTTGGAACTTAAAACTTGAAACTTCCTTTTAATTATTTGGAAAAAATGATGTTTTGCTATATAATTAAATACAGGTTATGAGGGTACTTGTCATAGAAGATGAAGTTAAGGTTGCCAGCTTTATAAGCAAGGGATTGCAGGAAGAGGGCTATATCGTAGAAGTGGCTTATAACGGTAAAAGCGGTATTGACCTCATAAGAGAGACCCATTACGACATTATTCTTCTTGACCTCATGATACCGGAAGTTGATGGGCTTGAAGTGTTAAGAAATATACGTGCCTGGGGTATTAACACACCCGTACTCATTATCACTGCTAAAAGCTCAAAAGAAGATGTCGTAAAAGGACTTGATACGGGGAGTGACGATTATTTAACAAAACCCTTTTCCTTTGAAGAACTCTTGGCAAGGATAAGAGCGCTCCTGAGAAGAAGCAGAAAGGTTGATACCCATATACTTGAATACAAAGACATTATACTTAACCCTTATACCCGGAAACTGAGTGTAGCATCAAAAGAAGTTGAGCTCACTGACAAAGAATTTATGATTATGGAATATCTTTTAAAAAACAACGAAAAACCTTTAGCGAGAAAAGAGATTGCTGAATATGTTTGGCAAAATTCAACTGATTCGACGAATATCGTAGACGTGTATGTAAATTTTCTCAGAAAAAAAATAGAATCAATATCTCAAAAAAAATATATCCATACAGTCAGGGGTACCGGTTACATTTTTAGAGAAGAAAATGAAAACAGTTAATCTTCCGATAAAGTGGAAACTGACACTATGGTACGGTTTAATATTAGCCTCAATCCTGGTGGTATTTTCAAGCGGTGTGTATGTCTATTTCAGGAATAGTCTCCAGAAAAGCATTGATGCGAAGATTAAATCGCTTGGCGAGATTATCTCGTCTTCAATAACGGACACGCATAGCGTAAGTGTTTTCGGTAACTTTGAAAGATATCTCGAAAATGTCCTTGGAAAAAAACCAAAAGGGAAATTTATACAAATAATGGATAGAACGGGAAGAATCGGCGCCAGGATGAATGATATTGAAACTGAGACGTTACCGTCAAGCTTTGGTACCCTGGAAAGGGCACTCAAAGGCGAGATTGTATATGAGACCATTGAAAGGGTGCGGCCACGTCTGAGAATGGTTACTATCCCTATTACGGATAGCAAGAAGGTCTCAAGTATCATACAGGTTGGTACCTCTCTGGAAGACTTTGATGAAACCATGAAAAAGCTTCTTATTATCATGATCATCAGTATTCCTACATCGATAAGTGTTACGATCATTTGTGGCTATTTTCTGGCGAAAAAGGCATTAAAGCCTGTTGACCAGATAAGACGAGCTGCTGTTAAAATATCTTCAAGAAACCTTGATGAGAGGATTGACGTGGGTGGCAGGAGAGATGAATTGAGCAGGCTTGCGCAGACATTTAACGAAATGATCAGCAGGTTAAAAGATTCATTCCAGAGGATCAATCAGTTTAGTATAGACGTGTCCCATGAACTCAAAACACCCTTAACAATATTGAAAGGGGAGACAGAAGTTGCATTGAGAAAGGACAGGGATAATGAGAATTACAAAAGCATACTCTCGAGTAACCTTGAGGAGATCGACAGGATGTCGAAAATCATCGACGACCTGTTGCTCCTGTCAAAGGCAGATTTGAAAGAGATGAAATTGAATGTGGAAGACGTTGCTTTAAGGGACCTTATAGCTGATGTATGTGTGGATATGAAGATTTTTGCTGATAACAAAGGTATAGGGCTGGATGTAAAAGAGCTTGAAGATGTCAAATTGAAGGGCGATGAATTAAAATTGAGAAGAATGTTGTGGAATATCGTGGAGAATGGGATAAAATATACCCAAAAGGGTGGAAAAATTGAAATAATGTCTTATATTAGCAATGACTTTATCTGTATTGATGTAAAAGATAATGGTATGGGTATTCTGGAGAACGATATTAAATATATTTTCGACAGATTTTACAGGGGGGACAAATCGCGAAAACGCGAAAGCGGTAGCGGACTTGGTCTATCCATAAGTAAATGGATAGCAGAGGCGCATCAAGGCATCATCGAAGTAAAAAGCAAACCCCTGGAAGGAAGTTTGTTTACGATTAAATTACCCGTGTAAGTTGGAGGAAAAACGAACATGAATAAAAGATGGTTGGGAGCAATTTTCTTATTAGTCATTGTAGCATCAGGTTTCATGTATGTGAGGGGCAAAGTTGTTACCCGGGAATCCTGGTTTGATGCGGCGAGCACAAACGTTAAAAAAGTTTCATTCGATAAGGGTTTGCCCAGTCTGAGCGACCTCGTCAAGAGTGTTAAACCGTCAGTTGTCAATATCAGCACAACCACTGTGGTAAAAGGGCCCGATGTACATGAACGGTTTTTCGGTCCTTCTAATCCTGGCAATCCTTTTCGGGATTTTTTCGGGAACGACTTTTTCGAGAAGTATTTTGGTGACGCGCCAAGGAGAGAATTTAAGCACAGAAGCCTTGGCTCAGGCTTCATTATTGACAGGGAGGGTTACATCCTTACCAATAATCACGTTGTTGAAAAAGCACAGAGTATAAAAGTGAAACTTTCTGACGGGAAAGAGTATGATGCTCAGGTGAAGGGAAGGGATGCGAAGACAGATATTGCCCTCATAAAGATTAATACAAAGCAGAACTTACCTGTGGCAATGTTTGGCGATTCTGATAAACTGGAGGTGGGGGATTGGGTAGTAGCCATTGGCAATCCCTTTGGTCTGGAAACTACGGTGACTGCTGGTATTATCAGCGCTAAAGGAAGGGTTATAGGCGCTGGTCCTTATGATGATTTTATCCAAACCGATGCATCGATCAATCCGGGCAATAGCGGGGGGCCATTATTTAATCTAAAAGGTGAAGTTGTAGGGATAAATACTGCAATTGTATCGGGGGGCCAGGGTATTGGCTTTGCCATACCAATCAATGTAGCCAAAGAGATGCTTGTCCAGTTAAAGGCAAAAGGAAAGGTGGACAGGGGATGGCTTGGTGTTGTTGTTCAAGCGGTAACGCCTGAGATAGCAAAAACCTTTGGACTTCAGGAATCTGAAGGTGCACTTGTAGCAGATGTAATGGAACAAAGCCCAGCCGAAAAAGCAGAAATAAAGAGAGGGGATGTTATCGTTTCCTTTAACGGGAAGAAGATAAAGGATATGGATGCGCTCCCCAAAATGGTAGGCTCAACAGAAATTGGCAAAAAAGTTAAAATTAAAATAATCAGAGATGGGAAAGTCATTGAAAAGGATATTGTTGTTGGAGAGTTGAAGGAAGAGGGCATGCAGGTTTCAAAAAAACCTGAAATAGAAAAAGATTTTGGGGTCGTAGTTCAGGACATAACCCCCGAAATTGCAAAACATATGAATTTAAAAGATAAAAAGGGTGTAATCGTCACGGACGTGCAACCCGGTAGTCCTGCGCAGGACGCGGACATAAGGTCAGGGGATGTCATTAGAGAGATAGGGAGAAAACCAATACGAAATGTTGCAGATTTTAAGGCAGCCATGAAAAAGGGGAGCATAAAAGAGGGTATTGTGATACTCGTCAAAAGAGAAAATACAACTTTTTACACTGTGCTGAGGGAAGAATAGATAGAACGGCAGGGGTCAAGGGTTCGAGGGGCCAAGGGGCCGAGTGAATTTAAAATCCTTGAGCCGCTTTATTGAATGATTTTTTCTTTTTATTATTTCTGTATTGGGGTAATATAGAATTATGGCAACATTTGAATGGCAGGGCAGAACTTTACGCGGCGAAATGAAATCCGGGGTTTTACGGGCCGATTCTGAAGCTGTACTCAGGGCGACACTAAGAAAAGACGGCATTATACTTGTAAAATCAACGGCAAAAAAGGATACTGCCAAGGATAAATTTAACCCTAAGAAGAAGATCGAATCCAAGAGTATAGTTATTTTCACGAGACAACTTGCAACCATGATCACCTCAGGTCTTCCTCTTGTACAATCTCTTGATATACTTTCAAACCAGATGGAGGACAAAAATTTCAAAGGGATTGTAAAGGATATCAAGGAAAGGATAGAGACGGGATCACGGTTTGCCGATTCGCTGAAAGAATATCCGCAATGTTTTGATTCCCTCTACGTGAACCTTGTGGTAGCAGGCGAAGAGGGAGGGTTGCTCGATACGGTTTTGGGGAGACTTGCGGTTTACATGGAAAAAACTGCGAAATTGAAGGCAAAAGTAAAATCTGCAATGATTTATCCGATAAGCATTATTGTTGTTGCAATCGGTGTTGTAATGGTCCTTCTTGTATTTGTTATACCTGTTTTTGAAACTATGTTCAAAGATATGGGTGCATCTCTTCCTCCACCGACCCAAATTGTTGTGAATATAAGCAGGTTTGTCAAATCTTCAATACATTACATGATAATGGCCCTCATTGCTTTTGTATATTTATTCAAGCGATACTACAGAAGCGATAAGGGAAGAAGGAAGATTGACGCCCTTATCTTGAAGGTCCCTGTTTTTGGAGTTCTTACCATCAAGGCATCGGTGGCAAAGGTGACAAGAACGCTGGCTACGTTGTTGTCGAGCGGTGTTGCCATCCTTGAGAGCCTCCTCATTGTGGCCAAAGTGGCAGGCAACAAGGTGGTCGAGGAGGCATTGCTTGTTGCCCGTTCCCGTATCAGTGAAGGAAGAAGCATGTCGGAACCACTCGCGGAAAGCGGTGTCTTTCCTCCGATGGTGGTTCAGATGATAGAGGTGGGTGAATCAACGGGCGCACTGGATAATATGTTAAATAAGATAGCAGATTTTTACGAAGAAGATGTTGATACCCTGGTCACAAATCTTACCGCCATGATGGAACCAATGATAATGATGTTTCTGGGTGTTATTCTGGGTGGATTAGTTGTTGCCATGTATCTGCCCATATTCAAGCTTGGCGAGGCAGTGCATTAATAAAGTACCGGTGGTGCTGCCAGTTTCCTTCCTATCGGTCATTGAACGCCGCGTCGATTGACTCCTTCCATCCGGCAATTGCCAGCAAAGCGTTATCGATGGTTTTCTGTTTTTCTCTTTTGCGGTAATCTCTCAGGAGCCCGAAGTTGACATTCATGGGTTGAAAATTCTTAACCGGGGTGGTTATGTATTCCAAAAGAGAACCGATGCAGGTAGCCAGGGGAGGCCGCAGGAATTCCTTCCCCAAATAACGCATGGATGCAGAAAGCCCGGCTACTAAACCCATCGCCGTGGATTCAGTATATCCTTCAACCCCTGTAATCTGACCCGCAAAAAGGATGTCGGCATTTTCTTTTAGCTGGAGACTGCCATTAATGACGGCTGGCGAATTGATATAGGTATTTCTGTGGATGCTGCCATAACGGAGAAATGAGGCGTCTTTAAGGGCAGGGATGAGCCTGAAAATTTTGTCCTGTTCGGTATAGGTGAGCTTTGTCTGGAAACCGACAATATTATACATCTTTCCAGCTTCATCTTCTCTTCGCAGTTGTATCACGGCGAAGGGCCGTTGTCCTGTATGGCCGTCAATGATCCCTACCGGTTTCATGGGGCCAAAAAGAAGTGTCTGCTTTCCTCTTTCGGCCATAATCTCTATGGGTAAACACCCCTCAAAATAGGTAACTTTCTCAAAATCTTTTAGATTAACTCTTTCTGCTTTTATGAGGGCATCATAAAAAACATTATATTGATCTTCCGTAAGCGGGCAGTTCAGGTAATCGTCGGCATCAGCCATATATCTCGAACCGAAGAAACATTTCTCCATATCAATTGTCTCGCTGTCTACGATAGGGGAAATGGCGTCAAAAAAGGAGAGATTCTCTGAACCGGTAATTTCTTTGATTTTTTCTGATAAGGAATCGCTTGTGAGGGGACCGGTGGTGATAACCGTTATGCCTGACGGAATATCTGAAATCTCCTTTCTTACAACATGTATAAGAGGGTTGGCCTCAATTTTCTTTGTAATTGTCTCAGAAAACCTATTCCGGTCAACCACAAGGGCTTTTCCGCCAGGTATGGATGTATCGTCTGCTACCCTCAATATGATTGAGCCAAGCATCCTTAATTCTTCCTTAAGGAGTCCATGGGCATTTGAAAGGTCTTTGGATTTAAGAGAATTGCTGCATACAAGCTCAGAGAGAAATTCTGTTTTATGGGCTGGTGTGAATACTGCCGGCCTCATTTCGTAGAGGGCAACAGGAATGCCTTTCTGTGCAATCTGGTATGCGGCCTCAACACCTGCAAGACCACCACCGATTACTTTGACTTCCATCCACAGTCCTTACGGAGGCAGAAATTATTCTTTTTAAATGTAAAAAGCGTTGGTGCGGAACAGACCGGGCAGGGGCCTTCCACAGGCTCAGCGTTTGATGCAAAAGAGCAATCCGGATAGCGCGAACAACTGATGAACCGTTTTTTCTTTTTTGATGTTTTTTCGACAACTTTGCCGGTGCAGCCTTCCATTGGACAGGGGAACCCGAGTGAATAAGATTCGGTATATTTGCAATCAGGGTAATTGCTGCATGCAAAAAACCTCCCGAATCTGCCACGTTTTTCTATTAAATTACCACCGCACTGAGGGCATACCCCTTTTACCTCGACCTCAACTATCGTGATTTTTCCTGAATTGTCAACTTTTACGTTTTTCTTGCCTTTGCATTGAGGTTTCCCGCTGCACACAATATATTCGCCGTTTTTCCCCCACCTGAGCAACATCTTTTTTCCGCAAAGTTCGCACACTATGTCTGTTTCTTTTTCTTCTTTTTTTAAGCTTTTCATCCCGTCCTTTGCAAGGGCCAACTCAGATTCAAGTGCGCGATTAAACTGTTCAAGTGATTTTACCCAGTTTTTTTTGCCGCGTTCAATCAAATCAAGCCTTTCTTCCATTTTAGCCGAAAAGCTTACATCTACAATGAGCGGAAAAAATTCTTTCAATAATCTGTTTACTGTCATACCAAGGGGGTTGGGGATCAGCTTGCCTTTATCCTTTTTTACATAGCTTCTTTCCTGTATGGTACCGACTATGTTTGCATATGTGGATGGCCTTCCGATTCCTTTTGCTTCGAGCGTTTTTATTAATGAAGCTTCGGTAAATCTTGGCGGAGGGTTTGTAAATCGTTGGTTTAACATTGTTTCTAAAAGTGAAACCTTTTCTCCCTCTTTCATTTCCGGGAGGATCGTAGCAGCTTCTTTGTCTTCATCTTCCTCTTCGTATATCCTGGCGAAACCATCAAACACGATCACTGAACCCCTTGCAACGAATATATAATCTCCAACGGTTACATTAATGGTCTTGGTTTTTAATTTTTGCAGAGCCATTTGAGATGCTATGAACCTTTTCCATATAAGCTCGTAAAGTGAAAAAAGGTCTTTATCGAGGTGTTTTTTAACCTTTTCAGGTGTAAGGTGCACATACGTGGGTCTTATTGCCTCATGCGCATCTTGTGCAGTTTTTTTATTTTTAAAGTAATTTGGTGTTTTGGGAAGATAAGCTTTACCGTACGTTTCGTTTACGTATTGCCTTGCGTCCTGAATCGCTTCGTTCGATACCCTTACGGAATCAGTTCTCATGTAAGTAATGAGACCGGTGGCTCCTTCTTCCCCGCCAATGTCAATCCCTTCATATAATTTTTGAGCGAGGAGCATTGTCTTTTTCGGTGAAAATCTGAATCTCCGGGAGGCCTCCTGTTGAAGTCTACTCGTTATGAAGCCGGGTTGCGGATATACATTTTTATCTTTAATTTCTATCTTCGAGATGTAAGAGCCAAGTCCCTGAATCTCCTTTTTTATTTTTTCGGCATCATCCTGAGTGGAAATCTTAAGCCTTGCATTGTCTTTTCTTTCCAGTGTTGCCTTGAATTTCTTTCCGGAGGGAAGCTTGAATTCACCATCAATAATCCAGTACTCTTCTTTTACAAAGGCCTCTACCTCTTCCTCTCTGTCACAAACGAGCCTTAGCGCTACCGATTGGACTCTCCCTGCAGAGAGGCCATAGCTAACCTTTTCCCAGAGAATCGGGCTAATCTTATATCCTACAAGTCTGTCAAGGATTCTCCTTGCTTTTTGTGCATTATATTTAGATTCATCAAGTATCGTGGGGTTTTTTAATGCGTCGAGGACACCTTTCTTTGTAATTTCGTGGAATAATACCCTCTCGACTTCCTTTTTACTGCCTATCACCTCTGCAACATGGAAAGCTATGGCTTCGCCTTCCCTGTCAGGGTCTGAGCCGATATATATCTTATCAACGTTTTTGCTTGCCTTCTTTATTTCGTCAACTGCCTTGCCTTTCCCTTTCAGGATAAGAAAATGGGGGGTAAAATCTTTCTCTATATCTACACCAATCCTGCTTTTTGGAAGGTCTTTTATATGACCGTATGTTGCTTTTATGGTAAAATCTTTTCCAAGGAATTTGGAAAGCGTTTTCATTTTGGTAGGCGATTCAACAACAAGTAACGATTTTGCCATACAAACTCCTAATCCCTATTTTCTTATATAAAATCCTCCGGGAAACTGGCGGATGAGATCTTCCATTTCCAGTCCCGTAAGTATTACCATAACATCTTTTGTCTGCATTTTACTTTTTTCTATTACTTCATCTACATGGATCTTGTCAAATCCTATTAATGAATAAACACAATTTTCATCTTGATTCATCTCTTTGCTTTTATGTGTTTTACCTGTTTTATCTTCTTTGAATTTCAAATCAGGGAAACAGGTTACAACAATGTCCTCAATGTTATCAACCAGTTTTGCCCCTTGTTTAATGAGAGCGTTTGCCCCCTTATACTCATCATTGAAAATATTTCCCGGCACAGCCATGACATCTCTTCCATATTCAATACCGCATCTTGCAGTAATCAGGGAGCCGCTTCTATGCGTGGCCTCAATCACGAGTATACCCTTCGATAGTCCGGCAATAATTCTATTCCTTTCGGGGAAATGGTATTGGAGGGGTTTTTCTCCTATGCCATATTCTGTCAGTAGCACCCCTTCCTCGCTGATCTTCTCATAGAGGCGCCCGTTTTCAGATGGGTAACATATGTCAATGCCGCATCCAAAAACAGCTATAGTTTTACCCTTGCCTTGTAATGCACCTTTGTGGGCTGACGTGTCTATCCCCCTGGCAAATCCACTTACAACCGTAATTCCATATGCAGATAAGGTGCCTGCTATTTTCTCGGCAAGATTTATGCATGTAAACGTTGCCTTTCTTGAGCCTACTATTGCGATTGTATTTGATGTAAAGCTTAAAGAGCCTTTTTTATAAAATACTACCGGCGGATCAGGGATATTTTTGAGGAGATACGGATATTCCCTGTCCCTGATGGTAACAATATCCACCTTCATTTTCTCTAAGATTTTAATTTCCTTTTCGATTTCTTTCCATGCCTTGAAAGATGAAATCCTGTTTTGTGTATCACGGTCGACCGGTTTTGCCTTCCCTTCAAATAAGGAGGCAATCCTGTCATGGTTGTCGATGATTTCCTTCTTTTTTAAGGTGTTTAAACCTTGCAGCCTTGATAATGCCACTAAGGCGATTAGTTCATCCATAAAAACCCGTTAATAAAATTTACCTTTCTTTAACGCCGTATTTGAATTTATCGAAGTAATATGAGCCTATCAAAGAAAGCTCTTTTAAGAGGATATCTCTGGATACTGATTCCTTCCACCATTTATCTTTTTTAAAATAAGAGACACTAACAGGTTTTATAAGGAACAACACTTTCTCATCGTCTTTCGGGGAACCAAAAACCAGGTGAAATCTTCGTGAGGCATATTCGGGCACTACCACAATAACCTTCTTTACCCCTGTCTTTTCGATGTATTCCTTGGTTTTTTTGGCTTTAATCTTTCCCTCGCCATCAACTTCAATCTTTTTAATCACCCCGTCTTTAATGTCTCTCTCTTTAGCCATTTTTAGAACCATTTCGGAAATGTTCATCCCCAGGAGTTTATCATCTTCCACCCATATTGCCTTGCCGTTGCCTGCCCAGAATTCTCTGAAAGTTGCTATATACAATTCGCCATTTTTGTCTTCCGAAAACCTTGGGACAAAGATTACATCAGATTGAAAAATCTTATCCTCATAACTGAACTGGTTCGCAATGAATTTGAGCGTAAAGGGATGTATAAAAACGCCTGCTCCAACCATGCAGACAACGAGGACGAAAATGAGGCAACCACAGCCAACCTTTCCTTTGTTATTCATTGTTCCTCCTCAACGACCTGAGTGTCAGCAAGAATATCATGCAACGCCCTCCCTCTCAGGAAAAGTGCCATTATAAAACCGATAAAGAATGCAGAGGCAGAAAAAACATACACTGTGAATCTGGACAGAGACCGCAGAAAACCAAGTTCAGCACCATCCCCTTTCAGCACCTTAATGTTGAATATTGATTTACCTACAGTAGATCTGCCTTTCATGGTCAGGTATGTAAAATAGAATGTAATAATAAAAATAGAACAAAATATAAAGGTTTTGAACAATAACCCCAACCTTGTATCAATCCCATCCAAAAGTGAACCACCTGACCCGAAGATGTAACCTGCCAATACTGAAACGAAAACAAGTATACCGAAAATTGACAGTATAAACCAATCAACACATAGCGCAAGGAACCTTGCAAAAATTGAAGCTCTTTTCATTTCTTGCTATATTCGTAGAGGATTATTGATAAGATGACAAGTGGGGTTGTTTCGGATCTGAAAATATTTTCCCCTAATGTGCATGGGGTGAAACCATTTTCTTTAAGCCATTCAATTTCTAATTCTTCAATGCCACCTTCCGGCCCAATGATTAGACATATCTCACCTTCATTCTGGCGGGATATCACATCTTTCAGAGACGTCTTCTTTTCTCTTTCATAAAAGGCCCAGCGATTAGGAATATTTTCAATGCAGGGCAATATGCCCCTTAAAGGGGTAGGCTCAATAATTTCAGGTATGGAGAATCTTCCCGATTGCCTGGATGCTTCAATGGCAATACGCTTCCATCTTTCGTTTTTGCCTTTCTCTTTATCGTTAAACTTGATGAGTGTCCTCTTGAAGATTGTAGGAAGTATGCGTTCAACACCTAATTCTGTAGATTTTTCAATGAGCCAGTCCATACGGGGTCCTTTTATGGGACTTACGCAGAGGGTTACTTTTGGCCTCTTCTCTTCAGGACGATGAACTACATCCAGAACCTGCAAAAAGAGTTCTTTGCTCTTGATGTTGTTAATTATGCATCTGTAAAGATACCCTTTTCCGTCGATGAGGTCTATCCTATCTCCAATGGTCTTCCGCAGGACGGTTATTATGTATTTGTGCATTGGGCCGGCAAGGAGCGCCATACCATTTTTGATCTTCAGTTTGTCGACAAAAACTCTTCTTATTTCCATATATTACCTTTCGGGAAGTTTGTAAAAACGTGATTCATAGAGCTTATGGTATTCTGTCCATTTCTCATCTTCCATATTGTCTCTCATGTGTTCCTTTACACCCATTACCTTTGCATCAAGATTGTCCAGATAGTGTACCATAAGTGCTTCTAAAGACATAGGCTTTTTTGGTGATCCCCACTCCTCTACTCCATGATGACTGATGATAATGTGGGCAAGCACATCTGCAATATGAGCCGGAAACCCGGGAATATCTTTTATATATTCTTCAAGCATTATAACACCGAGCGTGATATGTCCTAAAAGTCTTCCCCTGTCTGAATACTTAAAACCGCCCCTCATTTCAATTTCTTCAACTTTTCCTATATCATGCAGAAGCGACCCGGCGATAATGATGTCCATGTCGCCTCCGATTATTTTTGAAGCATGCATTCCCATTTTGACTAATGATAAAGAATGTTCGAGCAACCCTCCCATGTATACATGATGAACCCCTATTGATGCCGGGTAAAGAAAGAATTTTTCCAACGTATCTTTCCTGTTATTTAAAACAGAAAACAGCGAAACAATATGGGGTTCCTTTAATTGATCAATAACCTTATAATATTCCTCTTTAAGGAGATCAATCCCTGCCTCGCTCTCTGCAAAAAAATCCCGCATATTGTCTAACGCAAGGTTGTGTTCGGCCTTTCGGATATCGTTTATGGTAAGTTGAGGCTTGCCCTGATAGAACCTCGATTTTGCCTTGATTGATACGATATCATTTTTCTCAAAAAGTTTATTGAATATATCTGCATTATCCCAGATCTTACCTTCTATCTTACCCGTCTTATCTTTCAACTCTACACTCATATATTTTGTATTATTTTTGCTTGAGAAAATACCTTTTTTGATAACCATGAAGGAATCATTAACCTCCATGTTTTCTCTGGTAATATTGTTAATGAATATATCTTTTTTCATAAGTTGACTCCGAAATGTTCATACCCTTTTGAACCTATTTTTACCTCTTTGCCGTTTCTCAAAACCATTACACCCTTTCCTCTGGTTACCTGACCTATAAGAGAAACATGGAATCCGTTCTTTTTCATTTCGTTAAAATCCTGGAGTTTATCTTTATTGAATGCAAAAAGAAGCTGGTAATCTTCGCCTCCCGAGAGGGCAAAATTTTCTCGTCCTTCTCTTTTCAGGACATTGGGTATGGGCAGGTTTTCCAAGTAAATCACAGCGCCTTTTTTACTTTCAGACATCATGCGTTCAAGATCGATGATGAGACCGTCACTAATGTCCATCATCGCGTTTGTTATACCACGTTTCATTAATTCCTTCCATATGTTATATGGGGGCTTGGGTTCCCTGTATCTTTTGATGAACCGGCAAGGACGTTCAGGTGTCTTACCATTTTTAAGCATGTGCAGTCCGTGAGCGCTCTCACCCAGCCACCCTGTGACCCCTATCAGGTCACCTGCATTGGCTGTATTTCTCCCCAGGT